>NZ_DJTK01000066.1:51123-54671 GCF_002438225.1 Pseudomonas sp. UBA6310
TGGCTGATGTTCCAGATGGGCGGCGTCGGCCCGATGCAAGGCCAGGCCAACGTGTTCTTCCGCTACTTTCCGGAAAAACTGCCTGGCGCGATCTCCCGCTACCAGAACGAAACCCGGCGGCTCTACGAGGTTCTCGATGGCCGGCTGGGCGAGGCCGAGTATCTCGCCGGCGACTACAGCATCGCCGATATCGCCACCTTCCCCTGGGTGAAGATCCACGATTGGTCCGGTGTTTCACTTGACGGGCTGACGCATCTGCAGCGCTGGCTGGACGCCATCGACTCACGACCCGCGGTGCAGCGCGGCCTCGCCAGGCCGAGCCGGGAAGAGGGCGACGCAAAGATCAAGACGGCACAGGACATCCTCGTCCGGTGAGCATTCATAGCCTTCGGCCGATGCTGCTCGGCCTCTTTCTCGCGGCCTGCCATGCCCAGGCCGCGGACGTCGCTGGCAGTCACGATCTCGAGATGCTGCCACGCCCGGCGAACGCCGAGATCGTCGATTTCCGCGAAACCGCCGATCTGGAGCGCATCTTCCCGCAGGGCTCGATCCGCAGGATAAGCGGCGACCTGCGCTTCGAGCAGCAGGTGGCGACCCAGGGACGACAGCTTTCGCTGACCTACGAACTGCCCGCGGAGCATACCTCCGAGCAGGCCTTCACCCAGGCTCGCCGTGCCTTGCAGGAGCAGGGCGGACACCTGCTCTACTGGTGCGAGGGGCGTGATTGCGGCTCGAGCAGCCTGTGGGCCAACGCGGTGTTCGGCAGCTCAAAGCTCTACGGCCCCGACGATCGCCAGGCCTATGCGCTGGTGCGCCTGAGCGTCGGCGAGATGGACGACCGCCTGGTGGCGCTCTATGCGATCACACGAGGTAACCGGCGCGCCTATCTGCATGTCGAGCAGTTCGACGCCAGCAGTCCGCTGGGCGTGGTCCTGCCGACCCCGGCGACCCTGCTACGGCAACTGCTGGATAGCGGCGAGCTGGACCTGAGCCTGCTCGACGAAGGCCCGCAGGACGACTGGGTGAAACTGCTGGCGCGCAGCCTCAACCAGAACAGCGGCGTACGCGTGACGCTGTCCGGTGTGCAGGCCGGGCAATGGCGCGATGCGCTGGTGCAGGGCGGCGTACGCGCGCCGCGCATCGAGGTGGACGGCGCGACCCGCGACGGGCTGCATCTGGACCTGTTGCGCTAGGCCTCATGCCGCCAGGCCGCCGAAGTGTCACACTCGGCGGCCTGATCCTCCCCCAACCGTTTTTCGGAGCGTTTTTCGATGCCCAACAACGACCGCCTGCTGGCGCAGATACTGCTCCTCGGGCTGCTCGGCGCGTGCCTGTGGGTGCTGGCGCCGTTCGTTTCCGCGCTGTTCTGGGCCGCCGTGCTGGCCTTTGCCAGCTGGCCGCTCATGCGCCTGCTGACGCGGGCGTTGAAAGGGCGAGAGAACCTCGCGGCGGCGATCCTCACGGCGGGCTGGATGATTCTGGTGGCGGTGCCGCTGGTGCTGCTCGGCTTCAACGTTGCCGACCACATCCGCGACGGCATGCAACTGATCAAGGAAGTCCAGGTCGACGGCCTGCCGCCTCCGCCGGACTGGCTGGACAACGTGCCGCTGGTGGGCGATCGGCTGGTGCAATGGTGGACTCGGGTCGACGAGCAGGGCACCGCCTATTTCGTCACCCTGCGCCCCTACGTCGGCGAGGTCGGCAACTGGCTGCTGGCACGCAGCGCGCGGGTAGGCGGCGGCATGCTGGAACTCGCCCTGAGCCTGGTGCTGGTGTTCTTCTTCTACCGCGACGGCCCGCGCATGGCCGATTTCGTCATGCGCCTGCTGGAGCGGCTGATCGGCGAGCGCGCCGATCACTACCAGCGGCTGGTGGCGGGCACCATCCAGCGCGTGGTCAACGGTGTGATCGGCACCGCCGCGGCCCAGGCGCTGCTGGCGATGATCGGTTTCGCCATCGCCGGGATTCCGGGCGCGCTGGTGCTCGGCCTGCTGACTTTCGTGCTCAGCCTAATACCGGTTGGGCCGCCGCTGGTGTGGATTCCGGCGACGGCCTGGCTGCTCTGGCACGGCAGCTACGGGATGGGCATCTTCCTTGGTGTGTGGGGCGTGTTCGTCATCAGCGGGGTGGACAACGTGCTCAAGCCCTACCTGATAAGCCGGGGTGGCAACCTTCCGCTGGTGGTGGTGCTGCTCGGCGTGTTCGGTGGCATCCTGGCGTTCGGCTTCATGGGCCTGTTCCTCGGCCCGACGCTTCTGGCGGTGGCCTTCAGCCTGATTTCCGACTGGATCGCGCCGCGGGCGCACCAGGCCCTGCCAGCCGGCGAGGAGAAGGATGCGCCGCCGCTCTGAGCGTCGGCGCGGGTTCAATCCTGGCGGAGTGGAGCGGCAGGCATTACTGGCGTGGCAGGCGCAGCACGGCGCTCAGTCCGCCGCCGGGGCTGTCTTCCAGCAGCAGCTCGCCGCCCAGGCGCAGCGCCGCCTCACGGGCGATCGACAACCCCAGTCCAACACCCCCCGAGTTGCGGTTGCGCGAGCTTTCCAGGCGGAAGAAAGGTTCGAAGACGGCTTCGCGCTGTTCGGCCGGAATGCCCGGGCCATTGTCGATGACCCGCACTTCAACCTGCCCCTCGCCGTCGTGCAGCTCGATGCGCGCGTGGCCGGCGTAGCGCAGCGCGTTGTCCAGCAGGTTGTTCAGGCACGAACGCAAGGCCTGCGGCTGGGTGTGCAGCGGCCGGCACGTGCCGACGACGCTGACTGCGGCGCCGTTGTCCTGGGCGTTCTCCACCAGTGATTCGACCAGCGACTGCAGGTCGAACAGGTGCCGCGTCTCGCCGGCGCGTTGCTCGCGCAGGTAGGCGAGGGTGGCGTCGAGCATCGCGGTCATTTCGCCCAGGTCCTGGCCCATGCGGGTGCGCAGGTGGCCGTCATCCAGTTCCTCGACGCGTAGCTTGATCCGCGCCAGGGGCGTGCGCAGGTCATGGGAGACGGCGGTGAGGATGCGGCTGCGCTGGGCGATCTGTTCGCGGATGCGCGCCTGCATGCGGTTGAACGAGCGGGCGGCCTTGCGCACCTCCTGCGGGCCGCCCTCGGCCAGCGGTGCGCTGTCGATGTTATCGCTCAGGCGTTCGGCGGCGGCGCTCAACTGGCGGATCGGCCGGGTCAGCAGGCGCGCGCCGAACCAGGCGGCGGCCAGCAACAGGAGGAGTTGCAGCAGCAGCGGCACCAGCGGCCCGCCCAGTGGTGTGGGTTGGCGCAGTTCGGACTCTTCGAGAATCACCAGTGAATTCGGGTGTTTGGGTGGCGGCAGTGGCGGGGGGCCATAAGCGCGGAACCAGAGGAAGCCGATCAGATGGCCCAGCACGATGGCGGCGACGAAGATGCCGAACAGCCGGGCGAACAGCGTATCGCCGCGGCGCATCAGTCGATATCCCGCACGTCGAACAGATAGCCCTCGCCGCGCACGGTCTTGATCAACCGGGGCGCCTTCGGATCGTCGCGCAGCTTCTGTCGCAGCCGCGAGACCAGCAGGTCGATGCTGCGGTCGAA
>NZ_DJTK01000066.1:55037-60836 GCF_002438225.1 Pseudomonas sp. UBA6310
CGCGGGCGTTCGAGGAACACCCAGAGCAGGCGGAATTCGGCGTTGGACAGCGGCACCAGCATGCCGTCCGCGGATTCGACCTGGCGCAGAACGCTGTCCAGTCGCCAGCCATCGAAGCGGACACTCTTGCGCTGGTCGCTGCGTGGCGCGTCACGGCCATCGCGCACCCGGCGCAATACGCACTGGATGCGCGCCACCAGCTCGCGCGGCTCGAAGGGCTTGGCGATGTAGTCGTCGGCGCCCAGTTCGAGGCCGATGATGCGGTCGGTGGGTTCGCAACGCGCGGTGAGCATCAGGATCGGAATGTCGGAGCTGGCGCGCAGGTTGCGGCACAGCGAGAGTCCGTCTTCGCCGGGCAGCATCAGGTCCAGCACCAGAGCGTCGAAATGCTCGCGATCCAGCGCCGCGCGCATCGCCACGCCGTCGCTGACGCCTTCGGCCTGGATGCCGAAGCGCTCCAGGTAACCGCAGAGCAGTTCGCGGATGTCGGCATCGTCATCGACGATCAGGACGCGGGTGGCTTTGAAGGCGCTGCTGGCTGTTTCCACGAGGCTCGGCTCCCGAGGCGATTACAAAAAAGGTCGCGATGCTCGCACGCATTCATATCGGCCCGTTTTCCGCCAGGTAACGAGATCGTTACATGCCGGGTCAGTGCGTCGCCTCGTAGCTGTCCAGGGTGTCGCTGGCGATCTGCCGGCCGAGCTGGATCAGCTCCGGCGCCTTGTAGAACTCGAAGAAGCGGCAGACGCGCTTGGGCACGTTGATCAGCACATCCGGTGGATAGCCGGCGATCTTGTACTGCGCCAGCGAGGTCTGCATCACCTCGAAACTCTGGTTGACCAGGTCGAGCAGCGACGCCGGGCCGACGTTCTCCAGTACCCGCGAACCGCTGGCCGATTTCGGCGAGCTGTTGCCCTGCGGCGCGGCCGAGGGTTGCTGGGCGTCTGGCGCGGCATCCAGCCAGGGGTCGACGGTCTCGCCGCCTTCCGCGGCGATCAGCAGCAGCGGCTCGCCGCTTTCTTCACGGCGCCGGAAGGGCAACCGCGTGCTCAGCGCCGCGACCAGCGCATCGAAGCGCGATTTCAGCAGCGCCGGGCGCTCGATCACCGGCAAGCGGTAATGCTGCTGGCCGGACGAGTTCAGGTTGACCGCGACGATCAGGTCACAGTGGCTGGACACCACCGGCACGATCGGCAACGGGTTCAGCAGACCGCCATCGACCAGCATGCGGTTGCCCTGGACCACCGGGGTGAACAGGCTCGGAATCGCCGCCGAGGCGCGCATCGCCTGGTGCAGGCTGCCTTCCTGGAACCAGATTTCCTGCTGGTGGGTGAGGTCGGTGGCAACCGCGGTATAGGGAATCGGCAGGTCCTGGATATCGATCTCGCCGACGATCTCGCGGATTCGGCCGAAGACCTTCTCGCCGCGGATCGCCCCCAGCGAGAAGCTGACGTCGACCAGGCGCAGGACGTCGAGGTAGTCCAGGCTCTCGATCCACTCGCGGTACTCGCGCAGCTTCCCGGCGGCATAGGCGCCGCCGACCACCGCGCCCATCGAACAGCCGGCGATGCAGCCGATCTCGTAGCCGCGTGCCTCGAGCTCCTCGATGACACCGATGTGCGCGTAGCCACGCGCGCCTCCCGAACCCAGAACCAGGGCCACTCGCTTGCTCATCCACACCTCCCCGGAAACCGATCGTGCGACGATACGCGTCCGCTTTGCCGACGCCAAGAAGCCGCGCCAGGCCGGCACTTTTTGAGTGGCAGACCGGTCTCAGCGAAGGCAAGCTGTACACCTTCCGAAGGAGAAACACATGAAAGCCTGGATACTGATTCCCCTGATGGCGCTCACGCTGGCCGGTTGTGCAGGCAAGACCTCGTACCGCACCAGCTGCGCCAATGGTCTGGATGCCGCTTGGAAAGAGCAGAGCCTCGCCGAAGCCGAAGGCTTCGCCGGTACGGTCAGCTATTCCAAGGCCGTGACCCTGCTCACCGCCGCCAAGACCCAGCAGCAGTTCGAAGCCTATTCGGGCTGCGTGAAGAAGGTCGAGAAAGCGCGCTTCTACCTGCGCGAATCCCGCGCCGGCCGCTGACCCGCACGCCGGCGCCACGCCCGTGGCGCCGGTGGCGGTCCTCCTACCAAGTGGTTCCCCGATGCAGATCGATTTCTCCGCCCTGACGTCGCTCGAAGCGTATCGCTGGATGGCCAACACCGTGACGCCGCGGCCGATCGCCTGGGTCTCCACGCTGTCCGCCGATGGTGTCGCCAACCTGGCGCCGTTCAGCTTCTTCCAGGTGATCAGCGATACCCCGCCGACCCTGATGGTGAACATCTCCACGCGCGGCGATGGCAGCCTCAAGGACAGCATGCTGAACCTGCAGGAAACCGGCGAGCTGGTGATCCAGCTGGTTTGCGCCGATCAGGTCGAGGCGATGAACGCCAGCTCCGCGACCCTGCCACGCGGCACCAGCGAGTTCGAGCACTGCGGCATCGCCAGCGAGGCCTCGGTGCGGGTCGCGCCGCGGCGGGTGAAGGGTGCGCCGGTGGCCTTCGAGTGCCGGGTGGCGCAGCTGTTGCCTTATCCGGCGCACGAGCCGAACTGCACCCTGGTGTTCGCCGAAATACTCTACGCGCACATCGATCAGGGCGTGCTCGACGAACAGGGCCGGATCGATGCCGGCAAGCTGGATATCGTCGGACGCCTGGGCGGCAAGTCCTACAGTTACACCCGCGAGCGTTTCGACCTGACGCGGCCGAACTGACGCCTCGCGCACGCCGACTTTTATGACGCCGGCTTTTCGTCAGTAAAGGTTACAAAGGCTTTGCCGGCCGGGAAGGGGCCAGTAGCATCGGCCTTTCATCCCGGAGGAGAGCCGCATGCGCACCAAACTCGATGCCTGCCTGCAGATGGTCAACGGTGTCCTGCTGGGCAAGGAACATCAGGTTCGCCTGGCGATGACCTGCCTGCTGGCACGCGGCCATTTGCTGATCGAAGACCTGCCGGGAATGGGCAAGACCACTCTCAGCCATGCTCTGGCGAAGGCTCTGGGCCTGAGTTTCCAGCGTATCCAGTTCACGTCCGACCTGCTGCCCGGGGATATCCTCGGCACCTCGGTGTTCGACAAGGACAGCGGGCAGTTCGCCTTCCATCCCGGGCCGATCTTCGCCGAGCTGGTGCTCGCCGACGAAATCAACCGCGCCACGCCGAAGAGCCAGAGCGCGCTGCTCGAGGCGATGGAGGAGGGCCAGGTGACCATCGAAGGCGCCACCCGGCCGTTGCCGGACCCTTTCTTCGTCATCGCCACGCAGAACCCGGTGACCCAGGGCGGCACCTTCGCGTTGCCCGAATCGCAGCTGGATCGCTTCCTGATGCGCCTGTCGCTGGGCTACCCGGCCAAGGGCGCAGAGAAGGCGCTGTTGCTCGGCGAGGCGCGGCGCGATCTGCTGCCGCGCCTGGAGCCGGTCTTCGACCATGCCGAGCTGGCGAAGCTACAGGAGCTGGTGCCGCAGGTCCGCGCCAGCGATGCACTGGTCGACTATGTGCTGAGGCTGGTCGAGGCCACACGCAGCCAGCCGCAGTTCGCCTGGGGGCTGTCGCCGCGTGCGAGCCTGGCCCTGCTCGCCGCCGCCCGTGCCTGGGCGTTCCTCGCCGACCGCGAGTACGTGATTCCCGAGGACGTGCAGGCGGTCCTGCCGGCGGTAGTCGGCCACCGCCTGCGCGAGCGCGCCGATCCCAGCGGGCACGGTGGCGGTGCGCTGGTGCGCTGGCTGCTGACCGAGGTGGCGGCGGTCTGATGGCCGATACCCTGCGGCGTCCGCGTTGGGATCGCTGGCTGGCCAAACGTATTCCGGCGGCCCAGCGGGTGCGCCTGGATCAGCGGCGCATCTTCATCGTGCCCAGCCGGGTCGGCGCGGCGTTCGGCGTATCCCTGCTGCTCATGCTGCTGGCCGGGATCAATTACCAGAACAGCCTGGCTTATGGGCTGACCTTCCTGCTGGCCTCGGTGGGCATCGTCGCCATCCTGCATACCTATCGCAACCTGGCCGGGCTGGTGCTCAAGGCCGGGGGCGGCGGCGCGGTATTCGTCGGCGAGCAGGCGCGCTTCAAGGTCCTGCTGGAAAGCAGCGGGCGGGCGCACCAGGCGATCGCCATCGGCTGGCCGCCGGCAGAGCTGCAGAGCCTCGATGTGCCTGCGCTTGGCCTTGGCGAGTGCGAATTGAGCCAGCCGGCGTTGCGTCGCGGCTGGTTGCGTCCCGGTCGGCTGAAGGTGGAAAGCCGCTTCCCGCTGGGCATCCTGGTCGCCTGGTCGTGGGTCGATCTAGACCAGGCGTTGCTGGTCTATCCGCGGCCGCTGCCCGGTGACCTGCCGCTGGCCGCCGGCCGGGGCGACGACGGCGAGGAGTCCGGGAACCATCAGTTGGGCCAGGGCGCGGACGATTACCAGGGCCTCAAGACCTACCAGCCGGGCGACTCGAAACAGCGCCTGCACTGGAAGGCCTACTCACGCGGGCATGGCCTGCTGGTCAAGGAATTCGCCGCGCTCAGCGGTCGCGACCTGCACCTGGACCTGGATGCGCTGGAAGGCGACCTCGAGTCCAGGTTGTCGCTGCTCTGTCACTGGGTGCTGCAGTTCTGCGACGAAGGCCAGGCGTTCGCGCTGCATCTTCCTGGCGTCCAGCTGGGGCCGGACAGCGGCGAGACCCATCGCGAGGCGTGCCTGCGCGCACTGGCGCTGTACGCAAGCGAGCAGCGTCCGGGGAACCGCCCGTGAGCACCCGCCGTTCCGGCGTCGCGCAGCCCATCCCGCGGGTGGCGTTGACCTGGCTGCTGGTCGCCCAGGCGCTGGTGATGGTGCCGCACCTGTTCCATCTGCCTGCCTGGACCATCGCTCTGTGGCTGGTCTGCGCGCTCTGGCGCATCCAGATCTACCGCATGCGCGCGGCCTATCCGAATGCGCTGGCCAAGGTCGTGCTGATGGCCGGCGCCGCGGCCGGGGTATGGTTTTCCCGCGGCAGCCTGATCGGCCTGGATGCCGGCAGCGTGCTGCTGATCTCGGCGTTCGTCCTCAAACTGGTGGAAACGCGCAGCCGACGCGACGCCCTGGTGCTGGTGTTCCTCGGTTTCTTCGTGGTGGTCACCGGTTACCTGTTCGACGACAGCATGCTCCTCGCGTTGTTCACGCTGCTTTCGGTGAGCGCCTTGCTGGCCTCGCTGATCGGCCTGCAGCAGACCACGTTCGCCGAGCGGCCCTGGCCGACCCTACGCCTGGCCGGCGGGATGCTCGCGCAGGCGTTGCCGCTGATGCTGCTGCTGTTCGTCTTCTTCCCCCGGCTCGGTCCCCTGTGGTCGTTGCCGCAACCGGCGGGCGGCGCGGTGACCGGGCTTTCCGACAATATCGAGCCCGGCGATATCGCCGAGCTCAGCCAGTCCGGTGAACTGGCCTTCCGGGCCAGCTTCGAAGGCCCGATGCCGCCGCGCTCGCAGCTCTACTGGCGGGCGCTTACACTGGAGCGTTTCGATGGCCGACGCTGGTCGCAGTCGTCGGTGGCGCAGTACCCGATCGAGCCGCAGTGGCAGAAGCGCGGCGAGGCGCTGCGCTACAACGTCATCATGCAGCCCAGCTCCAGGCCCTGGCTGTTCGCCCTGGATACCGGCGAGACCAGCCTGGAGCGCACCCGGCTGATGAGCGATTTCCGTCTGGAGCGTTATCGTCCGGTGGACAAGTCGCTGTTCTATCAGGTGACCTCATGGCCGGATGCCGTGCGCGAACCCGAGGATTCGCCCCTCCTTCAGCGCCG
>NZ_DJTK01000066.1:61162-131825 GCF_002438225.1 Pseudomonas sp. UBA6310
GACCCGCAGGCATTGGTGCAGGCGCTGCTGCAGCATTTCAATCAGGAACCCTACGTTTACACGCTGAAACCGCCGCCGACCGGTGTGGATGGCATCGATGCGTTCCTCTTCGATACCCGCCGCGGTTTCTGCGCGCACTACGCGGGCGCCATGACCTTCGTCCTACGCGCGGCCGGCATTCCGGCACGCGTGGTGGCGGGCTACCAGGGCGGCGAGGTGAATCCGGCCGGCAACTACATCTCGGTCCACCAGTTCGACGCCCACGCCTGGGTCGAGTACTGGCTTCCCGAACGCGGCTGGGTGAGCGTCGATCCCACGTTCCAGGTCGCCCCGACCCGTATCGAACAGGGCCTGGAGGAGGCGGTGGCCGGAGAGCGCAGCTTCCTGCAAGGCTCGCCGTTCTCCGCGTTGCGCTACCGCTCAATCGGCTGGATGAACCAGCTGCGCCTGTCCTGGGACAACTTGAACTACGGTTGGCAGCGCTGGGTGCTGGCGTACCAGGGCGAGGAGCAGGCCAATCTGTTGCAGCGATGGTTCGGCGCCTTCGATACACGTCTGCTGCTGATTGCCCTGATCGGTGGCGGTGGGCTGATTCTGTCGGCGGTGGCGCTCGGGCTGTTGAAACCCTGGCGTCGCGAACGCGATCCGCAGCAGCGGGTGTTTCTGGGCTTCGAGCGTCTGCTGGCGCGCCACGGCTTGCGCCGGGCGCGGGGCGAGGGGCCGCGTGCATTCGCCGAGCGTGCCGCCACGGCGCTGCCGCAACAGGCCGAAAGCATCCGCGCGTTCCTTCGCATCTACGAGGCGCAGCGTTATGCCGGCAGGCCCGCCGCCGTCGGCGAACTGCGTCAGGCACTCACCGGCTTGCGTCGGCGCCTGCCCTGGCGGTTCACCCGCAGCACCCGCTGAAGCGCCGATCAGCCAGCGCAATTGGCGCTTCAGCCTTGTCTGCCGCCCGCATCCATCCCCTAAGATGCATCCCTTTCCAGGTCGCAGTGCAATGATGAGGTGAGCATGACCCTGTTCGAACTGATCCAGGCTGTACGCACGGACCCGAACAACATCCAGGTTCCCAAGGAGTGGGGCCAGGGCCGCGCCGGCTTCGGCGGGCTGGCGGCCGCGCTGGTCTACGAGGCGATGCGGGCGAAAGTGCCGGAAGGCCGGCCGCCGAGATCGCTGGCGATCACCTTCGTTGGCCCTTTGGTCTGCGAGAAGCCGGTGCGCTTCGAGGCGGAGGTGCTGCGTGAGGGCAAGGCAGTGAGCCAGGTGCTCGGTCGCGCCGTTCAGGATGGCCAGGTGGTGACGCTGGTCCAGGGCAGCTTCGGCGCGTCCCGCGAGTCCGCGGTGAATGTTCCGGCATTGCCGGCTCCGGCCATGAAACCGGTCGAGGAGTGCCCGGAGCTGCCCTACATCAAGGGGATCACACCGGAATTCGGCCGTCACCTGTCGATGCGCTGGGGACTCGGCGGCTTTCCATTCAGCAACAATCCGTCTCGGGAAATGGGCGGCTGGGTGCGTTTGCGCGGTGAGATCGATGAGTTGCCGGTGAACGAGGCGCACCTGCTGGCGCTCGTCGACGCCTGGCCGCCGGCGCCGCTTTCCCACCTGCGCAGCCCGGTGCCGGGCAGCTCGCTGACCTGGACCATCGAATTCGTCCAGCCGATACCGCCGCTGACCACCCACGACTGGTGCCTGTACCGCGCCGAAATCGAACATGCCCGTGACGGCTACGGGCACGTCGCCGCTGCACTGTGGACACCCGCTGGCGAACTGGTCGCGTTGAGCCGGCAAACCGTCACGGTGTTTGGCTGAGCGGTCGCGCGTTCAGGGTCGGCGACGCTTCCAGGCACGCCACCAGCCGCCGCTCAGAAGGAAGCGCGGAAAGGTCACGAACTGCTCCAGCAGAACCTCCTGCAGGCATTCCTGATCGGCCTCCACGGATTGTTCCTCCCGCTTGTGCCCCTGGCGCTGCAGCGCCAGCGCGGCGACCAGCCCGATCACCCCCAGCACCACCGGCAACAGGCTCGCGCCCAGCAACCCGGCGAGCAACAGCAGGCTGGCGACGATGAACAGCGGCACGGCGATCAGGTGCAGCAGCAGGTTGGTCGGGTGACGGTGAGTGGCGGCGTAGTCCGGCGTCGAGCGGGACGGGTAGTGCAGGCGCAGGCCCATGGTCGGCATTCCTTGAAGAGATGCCTGAAGTCTAGGGTGCGGCCATGCCGGGCGGCGAATGAGGACTGCCTATGGAGGCCATAGGCAGTTATGCGGAAAGGCTCAGAGCTTCAACTGACGGATCGCACGGCTCAGCTCGCCGGCCAGCGAGGCGATTTCGCTGCTGGTGGCGGCGGAGGAGACGGTCTGCTGCACGGTCTGTTCCGTGACGTCGCGGATGCCCACTACCGAACGGGTCATTTCCTCGGCGACCTGGCTCTGCTGCTCGGCGGCGACGGCGATCTGGGTATTGCTGTCGCGCATCTGCGCAACGGCCTGGGTGATGGCCTCCAGCGCCTCGCCCGCATCGTTGGCCAGCTTCACGCAGTCATCGGCCTTCAGCGAACTTTCCTGCATGAATTCGACGGCGTCGCGGGTTCCAGACTGCAGCGCGCCGATCATGTTGGTGATCTCGTCGGTGGAGTCCTGGACGCGCTTGGCCAGGTTGCGCACTTCGTCGGCGACCACGGCGAAGCCGCGGCCCATTTCGCCGGCGCGTGCGGCCTCGATGGCGGCGTTGAGGGCGAGCAGGTTGGTCTGTTCGGCGATTCCGTGGATAACGCTGACCACGCTGCTGATCTTCTGGCTGTCGGCCGCCAGCTGCTGAATCATCTCGGCGGTCTGTTGTACGCCGGTGGAAAGCCCGGAAATCGACTGTTTGACCCGGCCTACAACATTCTGCCCGGCGCCGGCCAACTGGTCGGCCGAGCGCGACTGATCGCGGGTGTCGGCGGTGTGCTGGGCGATGTGGTGAACGGTGGCGGACATCTCGTTGATCGCGGTGGCGGCCTGGTCGGTCTCGCTCTGCTGGCCGAGCATGCCCTGGCGCACCTCACTCATGCTGGTGGCGAGGCTGCCCGCGCCCTCGTCGAGGCGCGAAGCGGCCTGGGCGACGGTGCAGACTACACGCTGGTAACCCGCCTGCATGGCGTTGAAGGCGCTGGCCATGCGGCCGACCTCGTCCTTGCCTTCGAGCGGCACGCGGGCAGACAGATCGCCGCTGCTTTCGACGTGCAGCATCACGTCCTTGAGCATGTTCAGGTGGCTGAGCAGGAAACGGATGAGCAGTTGCGAGGCGGCCAGCAACAGCAGCATCAGCACGGCCACGGCAATGGCATAGGCCGGAGCGCGTTCGATGAAGATATCCAGCAGGCTCGGCGCCCGCGCCAGCAGCGCGACGCGCGCGCCATTCAGGTCGATCACCTGGGCGCCGATCAACGGCTGGTCGCCGAACAACGAATCGTGCGGCAATTCGATCCAGCCGTTGGCGCGGGTCAGTTCGGCGCCGAGGTTGTTCTCCAGGCGGGGCGGCGCGTCCTTGCTGAAGCTCAGCAGGCTGGAAGAGGTAGGCAGGGGCTGCTGCGCCGGCCAGCTGGCGACGATCCGGGCCTGCTCCTGGGCATGGCGCTGCGCGTCGACGCTGCGACCACCCTGTTCCAGGTGCATCGCGTAGAGCACCACCAGCAAGGTGGTGAGGAACGACACTGCATTGAGCGCCCAGAATTTGTACTTCAGAGAAAGGTCGCGAATCCAGACACCCATGGCGTTCTTCTTCTATTCAAAACTGATCGATTGGCAGTGCCAGTATTTTGCCAGCAATGGCTCGTTGGCTGCTGACGATGGTCAAGCCGTCATGACAGGTTAACGGCGGCTAAACCTCAGGCTTGAGGATAGCGACCGATTTATCTCGGCGGCAGCGGAAGGCGGAAAAACTCTCGCGCACAAGCGCTGCTGTGCTCCGCCAGGAGCGCTGGCGACTCCTCGCGGTGGCGCGCCACCACGCCGAGCACTTCGCCGAGATAGCCTGGCTCGTTTCGGTTGCTCTTGGGTTTGGGCCGCAGGCTGCGTGGCAGCAGGTAGGGCGCGTCGCTCTCCAGCATCAGGCGGCCGCGGGGCACTTCGCGCACCAGCGGTTGCAGGTGCAGGCCGCGGCGTTCGTCGCAGATCCAGCCGGTGATGCCGATGTGCAGATCCAGGTCGAGATAACCGAACAGCGCGCGTTTCTCGCCGGTGAAGCAATGCACCACCGCGGCGGGCAGACGATCGCGATAGTCGCGGAGGATTTCCAGCAGCCGCTGGCTGGCGTCGCGTTCGTGCAGGAACACCGGCAGGTTCAGTTCCACGGCGAGGGACAGCTGCTCCTCCAGCGCCTTTTCCTGCTGCGGCCGCGGGGAGAAGTCGCGGTTGAAGTCCAGCCCGCATTCGCCGACGGCGCGCACACGCGGATCGCCGAGCAGCACGCGCAGCTGGCTCGCGCTGTCGGCGGACCACTGGCTGGCGTCGTGCGGGTGCACGCCGGCGGTGGCGAACAGGCGAACGGCATCCGGGTCGAGCGTCTCGCACAGCAGCAGCGCTTTTTCGCTCTCCTCGACGCTGGTGCCGGTCAGCACCAACTGGCTCACACCGGCCTCGTAGGCGCGATCCAGCACGGCTTCACAGTCACTCGCGAAACTCGGATGGGTCAGGTTGACGCCGATGTCGATCAGCTCGTGGGGCCGCGTATCAGGATCTTTACTCATCTAATATCTTCAATAAAAACATAGTGATAAGAATATTACTTAATGTGCTTTGCCCTGTCGGGCTGGCGCCTTTGCACGGCCTGTGAGACTCTCGCCGATCGAGTGGGCGGCTACGGCCGCCGACAGTCTCTCATTCCTGGACGGCTGGAGCCCCTGCATGCAGGCGTTCCGGCCGGGAGATCCGATGACGCGAGCGTTGCTCCTTCTTCTCGGCCTTCTGGCCCTGGCTCCGCTGCCTGCCGCAGCGCGCCTGGCGGGTCAGGCCGAGAACTGGCAGCCGCAGAGCGACGTGCGCGATCTCGCCGATATACGCCGCAGCGGCGTGCTGCGCGTGCTGGTGAACCAGAGCCGCAACACCTCCGGCGAGGTCGCCGGAGAGTCCATCGGCGTGGAGTACAACCGCCTGCGGGCCTTCGAGCAATACCTCAATCGTAACGCCCGCGATGGCAGGACGCTCAGCCTTAAGCTGATTCCGCGGGCCAAGGATCAGTTGTTCGGTGCCTTGCAGCGCGGCGAGGGCGACCTGGTTGTGCCAGGCGAACTGATGGGGGTGCGCAACGAGCGTGGCGTCAGCGCCAGTACCGCGGTCATCGACAAGGTGCCTCTGGTGCTGGTCGCGCGCGCGGGCAATCGCCGTTACCAACGGGTCGACCAGCTGGCCGGGCGCACCGTCGTCCTGCCCGCCGGCAGCGCGGCCGGGGAGGCGCTGGGCAAGGTGAATCAGGAGCTGGCCCGGCGCAAGCAGAAGCCGATCCTCATCGAATGGGTGGACCCGTCGCTGGCGGTGGAGGACGTGCTGGAGATGGTCCAGGCCGGCATCTATCCGCTCACCGTGGTCGAACGCCCGATTGCCGAGCGCTGGGCCAAGGTGTTGCCGAAGCTGCGCGTCGACCGCAACATCGCGCTGGGCGACGAGGGCCAGGTGGCGTGGTTCGCCAGCCACGATGCGCCCATGCTGCGCGCCAGCGTCGATCGCTTCCTGCAGGGCTATCGCGCACCGGCGAACGGCGACGCCACGTTCCAGCGTGTCTATCGCAGGCTCTACCAGGTACACGATCCATTGGCGCGCAGCGAGCGGCAGCGCCTGGAGAAGGTGCGTCCGGTGCTGCAGCGCTACGCCGATCAGCATGAGTTCGACTGGCTGAGCCTTGCTGCGCTGGCGTTCAAGGAATCGACCCTCAACCCGGCAGCGCGTGGCGCCAGCGGCGCGGTGGGGCTGATGCAGATCACTCCGGCGGCGGCACGCACGGTGGGGGTCGACAATGTGCAGTCGCTGGACAACAACGTGCAGGCGAGTGCGAAGTACCTGGCGATGCTGCGCCGCCAGTACTTCAACAGTGGCAGGCTCGATGAGCGCGAGCGGATGGCGTTCGTGCTCGCCGCCTACAACCTCGGCCCGCAAAGGGTCCAGGGGCTGCGTGCGGAAGCCAAGCGCCGCGGGCTCAACCCCAATCAGTGGTTCTTCCAGGTGGAGCGCGTGGCCGCCGAGCAGGTGGGCATGGGCGTGGTCAGCTACGTGAATGCGGTAAACAAGTATTTCCTCGCCTACCAGCGCGAGCGCGAACGGCTGGAGCCGCGGCGCACCGCGCTGAGCGCCAACTGACTCAGCGATTACCGCCGCTACGGGCCAAGGCGAGTTGCTCGGACGCTTCCAGCCAGCGTATCTCGTCGGCGGCGAAGGACGCCTCGGCCAGTCGCCGGATCGCCACCGCGCGTTCTCCCTGATCGAGTTGCTCGTTCAGCTCGATACGCGCCTTCGATTTGCGAAACGACTGCAGCCGGTGATCCCAGCGCTGAGCCTGTTCGAGCTCGGCACGCTGCTCGGCGTTCGACAGGCCCCCGCTGTTCTGTTGCAAGGGTGCGGAGTGCAGCGTGGCGGCCAGGCACACCGCAGTCAGCAGCAACACCGGCAGAAGGCGGCGAGCGGCCGTCGGTTTCGCGCGGGAGGCAAGCGCAAATCTTGGCGCCGTTCGATAAGGGCGATGCTCCGCTGGCGAAGCGACGCTGAGGTGCTTCTTCATGGATGGCGACCGATTTCGCGACGCGTCCCCATGGCGCGTCTGCCACCCTGGCATCGCAGGATGCGTGCCACGTGGCGTGTTTTAAGGCCCGATGCCTCTATGACGCGGTCCCTGGCGGCATGGCCAAATGCTGGCCAGGCCGCGCGCCAGACAACCGGTTGTTACGAGGTGGAACGCCATGTGCGGCGAGGGTTGCAGCATTACCCGCGTATGCGCCGCTTTGGTTAACGCCCGATGGTTCAGGGTGACCTGCGGGTCGTCCGGCGGTTGACAGTGGCGGGCGCGGTTCTCTAGCATTTCACCCCTGCGCCGATTTAGTCAGCTACTTGCGGGGCGCCGGGGGCCGAAGGCTTCGAAATACCGCTAAAGCGCTGGTTCGGTGATGCCTCTCGCCGCTGCCCAGCGGACCCCGAGGCAGAGATTAATAGACGTGATTCCTTCTCCTTCCAATCTGCGCCTGGCCCCGATCACCTCGAGGCTGCTGCCGCGCAACCCCAAGATCCTTCTCGCCGGCGACAACCAGCCGCGACTGCTGCGCTACCTCGATGGCTGGCCGAAGGATCGCAACAAGGCCTGCAACTTCCTCATCCAGTTCGTGCGTGCCGACGAATCCCTGGCCGACCTCGCCAGCGACAGCTTCGATTTCGCGGTGCTACCTGCGCCGGATGCGAAGAACCTGGAAGCCTGCATACATGAACTGACCCGCGTCGCGCGGCAGGGACTGATCACCCGGCGCTGAGGTCAACGAGTTCGCCGCGTGCTCACGGATAGTCGATGGCGACGATGTACCAGGTCTTCTCGCCGGTCGGGGTATGGACCCTGACTTCCGCGTCCAGCGCCTTGCCGACCAGCGCGCGGGCCAGCGGCGAATCGATGCTGATCAGGTTCTGCTTCAGGTCCAGTTCGTCCGGGCCGACGATCCGGTAGCGCGACTCGACGCCATCCTCGTCCTCCAGCGTCACCCAGGCGCCGAAATACACCTTGCCGGCATCGGCAGGGCGCGCATCCACCACCTTGAGACTTTCCAGGCGCTTGGTCAGGAAGCGCACGCGGCTGTCGATTTCGCGCAGCATCTTCTTGCCGTAGGTGTACTCGGCGTTTTCCGAACGATCGCCCTGCGCGGCGGCTTCGCTCACCGACTGGGTGACCTGCGGCCGACGCACGTGCCACAGCTCGTGCAGTTCGGCGCGCAGGCGTGCCTCGCCTTCGGGGGTGATCAGTGGGGTTCCGGCGGTGCGCGGTGGGCGATAGCGGCTCATGGGGTTCGTGGCGAGGGTTGGGGCGCGGAGTCTAGCAAGCTCAACCCTCGCGCAGAACGGTCAGCGGGCTGGCATTCAGTGCGCGACGGGTGCCGATCACGCCGGCGCCGCCAACCAGCAGCGCACCGATCATCGGCAACAGCAGCAGCCACGGATGCCGATGCCAGGGCAGGTCGAAGACCAGCCGGTAGAGCAGGGCGCTGACCAGTTCGCAGCCGAGCGCGGCGAGCACGCCCGCGCAGCCGCCGAGCAGGCCGAACTCCGCGCGGCGGGCCTTCAGCAGCAGCGACCGACTGGCGCCCAACGCGCGCAGCAGCGCGCCCTGGCGGATACGCTCGTCCAGCGTCGATTGCAGGCCGGCAAAGAGCACCGCGAGACCGGCGGCGAGAACGAACAGCAGGACGAACTCCACCGCCGCGGTGACCTGCGCGAGGATGCTGCGCAACTGCGCGAGCAGCGCCTCGACCTGCAGCAGCGTTACGGCCGGGAACTGCCGGGCGAGCCCGACCAGCGCCTTGTCGTTGCCGGGCGGCAGATAGAAGCTGGTCAGGTAGGTGGCCGGCAGATCCTGCAGCGTGCCGGGCTGGAAGATCATGTAGAAGTTCGGCTGGAAGTTGTCCCAATGCACGTCGCGCAGGCTGGTGACCTGGGCCTCGCGCTCCAGCCCACCGATGTTGAAGCGCAAACGGTCGCCAAGTTTCAGGCCGAGGCTTTCGGCCAGCTGGGTTTCCACCGACAGGCCAGGCAGCCCGCCGGCCGGTAGTGCGTCCCACCAGGTGCCGGCGGTGAGCGTGTTGTCGCTGGGCAGGTCCTGCGCCCAGGTCAGGCTGAGGTCGCGGCGCACCGCGCGATCGCCCTGGGTGTCCTTGCTCACGAGTTCGCGCACCGGCTCGCCGTTGATCGTCAGCAGGCGACCGGGAATGATCGGGAACAACGGGGCCGGATGCGGCGACAGCTCGGCAAGGCGTGCGGCGAAGGCATCCTTGTCGGCGGGCAGCACGTTGAGCGCGAAGTGGTTCGGCGCGTTCGCCGGCAACTGGTTCTGCCAGGTGTCCAGCAACTCGCCGCGCAGCAGCGCGATCAAGGACATCGCCAGCAGGATCAGCCCGAAGGCCAGCGCCTGGCCGGCCGCGGCGAGCGGATAGCGCAGCAACTGGCCAAGACCCAGTCGCCAGGGCAGCGAAGCCTTCGCCAGCAGCCGACGGAGTCCGCGCATCGCCAGCAACAACAGGCCGCCGAGCAACAGCGCCGCGGCGATTCCGCCCCCGAGCAGGGCGAAGGTGAGCATCAGGTCGAGGCTCATCCGCCACATGATCAGGCCAAGGGCGAGCAAGGCGGCGCCGTAGATGAACCAGGAACTCGGGGCCACCGGAAGCATGTCGCGGCGCAGCACGCGCAGCGGCGGAACGCGACCGAGTGCCGCCAATGGCGGCAGGGCGAAGCCGGCGAGGGCGACCATGCCGGTAGCGATCCCCGCCAGCGCCGGCCACACGCCACCTCCTGGAAGGGTGGCTGGCAGCATGCCGCGCAGCAGATGGAACAGCGCGTACTGGGCCAGCCAGCCGAGCAGCGCGCCAAGCGTGCAGGCGAGCAGACCGACCAGCGCCAGTTGCAGCGCATACAGGCCGAGCGTGCTGCGGCGCGACAGGCCGAGGCAGCGCAGCAGCGCGCTGGCATCGAAGCGCCGCGCGGCGAAGCGTGCGGCGGACAGCGCCACCGCGACACCGGCGAGCAGCACGGCTGCCAGGCTGGCGAGGTTCAGGTAGCGTTCGGCGCGACCGAGGGCATTGCCGATCTGGCGATTGCCGTCGCGGGCATCTTCCAGGCGCTGGTTGGGCTGCAGTTGCGGGGTCACCGCATCGCGGTAGCGCGCCAGCGCCTGGCTGTCGCCGCGCCAGAGCTCGCGGTAGCGCACGCGACTGCCGGGCTGGATGATGCCGGTCGCGGCGAGGTCGTCGATGTGCATCAGCACGCGTGGCGTCAGGCTGTAGAAGTCGGCGCTGCTGTCCGGCTCGTAGGTCAGCACGCGGGTCAGGTGCAAAGTCTTCTCGCCGACGTCGATGGAGTCACCGATCTTCAGGTCGAGTGCGGCGAGCAACTGGCTCTGGACCCAGGCTTCGCCGGGTTTCGGGCCGCCGCCGGCGCGTTCCTCTGTGTAGGGCTCGGCGGCGCTCTTCAGTTCACCGCGCAGCGGGTAGGCACTGTCCACCGCCTTGACGCTGGACAGCTGGATACCGCTGTCCGTGGCGATCACGCTGGAGAATTCCACTGCCTGGGCGTGGTCCAGGCCGAGCGCAGTGCCGGCCTCGACCTGCTCCGGGGACGCCGGCGAGGAGCCGCGCAGTACCAGATCGGCGCCGAGAAATTCGGTGGCGCGCATCAGCATGGCGCCGTTCAGCCTGGCGCCGAAATAACCGATGGCGCTGCTCGCCGCCACGGCGACCAGCAAGGCGAAGAACAGCACGCGCAATTCCCCGGCACGGGCATCACGCAGCGACTGGCGCCAGGCCAGGGCGAACAGGCGGGTCAGGGGCAGGCGTTTCATCAGGGCTCCCGACGATCCACCAGTAGGCCGCCCTCCAGGCGGATCGCGCTGCGGCAGCGCTGCGCCAGGCGTTCGTCATGGGTGACCAGGACCAGCGTGGTGCCGTTTTCCTGGTTCAGCGTGAAGAGCAGGTCGCTGATGTGCGCGCCGGTGTGGCTGTCCAGGTTGCCGGTGGGTTCGTCGGCGAACAGCACATCCGGTTCGGCGGCGAAGGCGCGGGCAATCGCCACGCGCTGCTGCTCGCCGCCGGAAAGCTGCCGTGGGTAGTGGGTGAGACGCTGGCCCAGGCCGACGCGGTCGAGCAGGTCGCGGGCGCGTTCACGGGCATCACGACGGCCGTCGAGTTCCAGCGGCAACATCACGTTCTCCAGCGCGCTCAGGCTGTCGAGCAATTGGAACGACTGGAAGACGAACCCGACGTGATCGGCACGCACCTGGGCGCGCTGGTCTTCGTCTAGATCGTTGAGGCTGTTCCCGGCCAGCGTCACTTCACCTGAACTGGGCAGATCGAGCCCGGCGAGCAGGCCGAGCAGGGTCGATTTGCCGGAGCCGGAGCTGCCGACGATGGCCATGCTGTCGCCGGGCTGAAGATCGAGGGAGAGGTCGTGGAGGATGGTCAGCGCGCCTTCCGCGCTGGGGACCACTTTGCTAAGGTTCTGCGCTTTGAGAATGCTTGCGCTCATGGAGAATCCAATGCCTACGTGGTTTTTCGGTACCGCCATCGCCTTGCTGCTGTGGGCCCAAGGGGCGACTGCCGGCACCCTGCTGGTCGTCGGCGATAGTATCAGCGCGGGTTTGGGACTGGATACCAGCCAGGGCTGGGTCGCCCTGATGGAAAAACGCCTGCAGCAGAAGGGCGTGGATCATCAGGTGGTGAACGCCTCGATCAGCGGCGACACCAGCGCCGGCGGGCTTTCCAGGCTTCCCGCGCTGCTCGCCGAACACAAGCCGGAGCTGGTGATCATCGAGCTTGGCGGCAACGACGGGCTGCGCGGCCAGCCCCCCCTGCAATTGCAACAGAATCTTGCCGCCATGATCGAGAAGTCCAAGGCCAGTGGTGCTCGCGTGCTGCTGCTGGGCATGCGCCTGCCGCCGAACTATGGCGGGCGCTACAACCGCAACTTCGAGCAGGTTTTCGCGACGCTGGCCGAGCAGGAGAAGGTGCCGATGGTGCCGTTCTTCCTCGAAGGCGTCGGCGGCGTGCCGGGGATGATGCAGGCGGACGGCATCCATCCGGCGGCGGTGGGTCAGCCGCGCATGCTCGACAACCTTTGGCCGACCCTGGAACCGCTGCTTTAACGCGCGGCGCCATCTTTTCCGCGCGGGGCCTTTCGGCTAAGGTGGCGGCCCCGTTCTGGAGCCCCCGATGCCGCGTCCCGCCTGGTCTCTGCATGCCTATCAACTGATCGAGCCGGACGAACAGCTCGACCTGTTCGCCTGTCGCGAGATACGCCTGCATATCGTCGAACGCCAACTCGAATTGAGCGGGCATGCCGATCGCACCCTGTGCGGTGGTTTGTTGCCGGCCATGCCGCGCTGGCGGAGCATGGAAAGGGCCGCGCTGCACGATCGGCGCCTGTGCGTGCACTGCAAGGCCATGCTGCAGCAGCACCGGCGCGGTAGCCGCCCCGAATGGCCGATGGCCTGAGGTCGGGCCGCCCCGAGGACTCCCCGAGGCAGAGGCCTGCGTGTACAATTTCGCCTCTTTCCCGTCATACCCCTCAAGGATTTTTCGGATGTCGTCGCGCGTTCCTGCGGTCGCCTGCTCATTGTTCGTCACCGCGCTGAGTGTCGCGGGTTCCGCCTTCGCACTGGAGCTGCCCCTGCCGCCGCCGGGTGAGGACGTGGTCGGGCAGATTCAGGTGGTCACCGCCAAATACGAGGACACCTTCGCCGACGTCGGCGAGGCCAACGACCTCGGCTACCTGGAAATGGTCGCCGCCAACCCCGGTGTCGACCCGTGGCTGCCGGGCGCCGGCACCGAAATCATCCTGCCGACGCGCTTCATCCTTCCGCCCGGTCCGCGCGAAGGCATCGTCATCAACCTCGCCGAGTACCGCATGTACTACTACCCGAAAGGTGAGAACGTGGTGCACACCTACCCGCTGGGCATCGGTCGCGAGGGCTGGGGTTCGCCGATCACCTTGACCAAGGTGACCGCCAAGACCGCCAACCCGGCCTGGTATCCGCCGGCCTCGATCCGCGCCGAACACGCCGCCGAGGGTGACCCGCTGCCGGCGGTGGTGCCGCCGGGACCGGACAACCCGCTGGGTCCGTTCAAGTTCAGCCTGAGCCTGCCCGGTTACCTGATCCACGGTTCCAACAAGAAGTTCGGCATCGGCATGCGCGTCAGCCACGGCTGTTTCCGCATGCTCAACCAGAACGTGCTGGAGCTGGCCAAGATGGCGCCGGTGGGCACGCCGGTACGCATCATCAACGAGCCCTACAAGTTCGGCGTCAGCGGCGGAAAGATCTATCTCGAAGCCCATCAGCCACTGGATGACCACGGTGACCCTTCGCACGTCGACAAGCACACCGCGGTGATTAACACGCTGCTGCAGCGTCAGGACATCGCCGCCAACCAGCAGATGGACTGGGAAATCGTTCGCGAGGTGGTGGCGGCCGAAGACGGCCTGCCGATCGAAGTCGCCGAGAGCGTCCTGCACGCCGCGAGCCTTCCCGGCGTTCAGTGATCTCTCTGACAAAAAAAGCCCCGCCGTGCATTGCCGGCGGGGCTTTTTATTGGGCAAATCGCGGGCATTAAAAAGCCGACCCAGGGGTCGGCTTCGATAGTCCGGAGACTATTACTTGCGGCTGGCTTTTTCCAGCATACGCAGAGCGCGCTCGTTGGCTTCGTCAGCAGTTTGCTGAGCCTTCTGAGCAGCGGCCATGGCGTCGTCGGCTTTGCGGTAGGCTTCGTCGGCACGAGCCTGAGCGCGAGCAGCGGCGTCTTCGGTGGCGGTCAGACGGGCTTCAGTTTCTTTGGTGACGCTGCTGCAACCGGTAGCCAGAACTGCGGCCAGAGCCAGAGCAGAGAATTTCAGAACGTTGTTCATCGTGTTCCCCTTAAGGTGGACAATCTATTCAAGCAATTTCCCGAACCAGGAAATTTGCGGGCTATATGTTACCTATAACTTGGGCCAAGTAAACGCGGCAAGCGCAAGGTATAGGTAGTTTTTTGAAGAAGTTGCGCAGAGAATGCTCTTGGCGCCTTTTTTTGTATAAAAAACAACCAGCTGGTGTTCTTCCCAGATATCCGCCCAGTCCGCGGACACTATGTGGCGATGACACTTTTCATTCGCCTAATAGGCAATAGCCAGGGATTCTCCAGCACGTCAGACTGGCCGAGCGATCTCTCCAGTCCTGAAAACGCCCCCGGTACAACTCCGCGGAGGGTCGCCGTGATCCTCCCGCGTACTGTCGAGTGCACCGTCGGGCATATCGACTATTCACTTGGCCGGCATCGGAGTGTTACAAAGCCAGAACGCCGAGGCATCAACGCCTGTCGAAGTGGCAACGACCGGTCACAGTCTCCGCCAGAATAAGATCAATAAGATTCGGACCCGCCCACGAGGTCCGCCGAGGAGTAAGCAATGAGCGAGGCATTATCCATCCGGCATGACCAGACGGCTCATCAGTTCGAGATCATCGTGGATGGTAATCGAGCCTACTTGGCATACATGGACCTGGGTAAACAGACGCTGGACATCTACCGCACCTTCGTCCCCAACGCCCTGCGTGGACGCGGTATCGCCCTGGCATTGACCGAGCACGCGCTGGCCTACGCCGAGCGCATCGGCTATTCGGTGATCGCTTCCTGCTCCTACGTCGAGCGCTACATGGAGCGTCAGGAGAAGCTCAAAGCCAAGGAGTGAAGCGGGTCCAGACACGAAAACGCCGGGCAATGCCCGGCGTTTTTCATTTCCCGACCGCTCAGCCGCGCTGGCGTTTGGGCAGCACGTCCTTGAGCTTCGCGTGCATCCCCAGCAGGGTTTTCTCGGTGGTGTCCCAGTCGATGCACGCATCGGTGATCGACACCCCGTACTTCAGGTCGCACAGGTTCTTCGGGATCGACTGGTTGCCCCAGCCCAGGTGACTTTCCACCATCAGGCCGACGATGGAACTGTTGCCCTCGACGATCTGGTTGGCGACGTTGTCCATCACCAGCGGCTGCAGCGCCGGGTCCTTGTTGGAGTTGGCGTGGCTGCAGTCGACCATCACGTTCGGGCGGATCTTCGCCTTGGTCAGTTCCTGTTCGCAGATCGCCACGCTCACCGAGTCGTAGTTCGGCTTGCCGTTGCCGCCGCGCAGCACCACGTGGCCGTAGGCATTGCCCTTGGTGGTGACGATGGAGACGCCGCCCTGCTGGTTGATGCCGAGGAAACGGTGCGGGCTGGAAACCGATTGCAGCGCGTTGATCGCCACGGTCAGGCCGCCGTCGGTGCCGTTCTTGAAGCCGACTGCCGAGGACAGGCCGGAAGCCATTTCCCGGTGGGTCTGTGATTCCGTGGTGCGGGCGCCGATGGCCGACCAGCTGATCAGGTCCTGCAGGTACTGCGGCGAGATCGGGTCGAGGGCTTCGGTGGCGGTGGGCAGGCCCATCTCCGCCAGGTCCAGCAGCAGCTTGCGACCGATGTGCAGGCCGTCCTGGATCTTGAAGGAGTCGTCCAGGTAAGGATCGTTGATCAGGCCTTTCCAGCCGACCGTGGTGCGCGGCTTCTCGAAGTACACGCGCATGACCAGATACAGGCTGTCCGATACCTTCGCGGCAAGCGCCTTCAGCCGTTCGGCGTACTCGTGGGCGGCCTTGATGTCGTGGATCGAGCAGGGCCCGACCACCACGAACAGACGATGGTCGCGGCCGTCGAGGATATCGCGGATAACCTGCCGGCCATGCGCCACGGTACGTTGAGCCGCTTCGCTGAGAGGGATTTCGCGCTTGAGTTGATCAGGGGTGATCAGGGTTTCGTTGGAGGCAACGTTAAGATCGTCGATCGGTAAATCAGCCATCGTGCTTTTCATCAGGTCGGGTCGTCGGAGCGCGGCTTTCGAGCCGCTCGCGTTCCCCTGCGAGGCGGATCACCGAGGGTCGAGCGCGGGGGGAACGGAACCTTACCGCTTAGGCGGAAGCGAGACAATGGGCGATGCGCCTGCGCGGACCAGCGTCAGTGGCGGTCGAAGCTGTCGCGGGAGAACTCCTCGGCATGGGCGCTCATCCATTCCTGGGCGACGTCCTCGATGCCTAGTTGGGTACCCAGCTGTTCCTCGCGCTCGCGCCGATAGCGCTCGATCTGGCAGACCTGCTGCACCATCCGCGCCTTGAACAGGGTGTCCTCGTCGATGAAGGTGATGCCCACCAGGTAGCCGGTGGCTTCCTTTTCGCACCAGGCGATCACGCCGTTGCAGGTGGCGTCGTCGCCGAACAGGGGGATGCGCAGTTCGATCGGCGTGCCGTTCTGCAGGCGCTCCGTGCAATTGCACGCCACCCCGCCAAGGCTGATATTGTTCAGCCGCTGTCGCGGCAGGCGCTCCTGGTCTCGCAGCTTCAAATCGATGGGCATGTCGCTGGGGTGACGTAAGAACCGGCGCATGGACGACTCCTGGGATGACACGACGATGGCTGCTGAAGACAGTATAAGAGCCCAGCTCGAGTTGACAGACTTCGACGCGGATCACCGCCTGCTCGAACTGTCCGGCATTTCGCTGCTGGTATTCACAAGCATCGGTTGTGCCAGTTGCCGCTGGGTGCGTCGCGAGTTGCCTGGCATGGCGTTGCCCATCGAGCGCCTGTGCTGGGTGGACGCTGGCGAAAATGGCGGGCTGGTGGAGCGCTATGGTGTTTTCCACTTGCCGGCGCTGTTCGTGATCCGCGACGGCCAGTTCTTTGGCGCATTGCAGGCGCGACTCGAACGCGCTTCCCTTGTTTCAGCCCTGGACGCGGCGTTGGCCGGTCCCGCAGAGGAGCTTCCCTGATGAGCGAAATCCATCGTCCACGCATCGGCATCATCGGCACGGGCGCCATCGGCGGCTTCTACGGCCTGATGCTCGCGCGCGCGGGCTACGACGTGCATTTCCTGCTGCGCAGCGAGTTCGCTGCGGTGAGCGAGCGCGGCCTGCGGGTGGATAGTGCTGTGCACGGCGAACTGCTGCTCAACCCTGTGCAGGCCTACCGGGAGGCTGCGCAGATGCCGCCCTGCGACTGGTTGCTGGTCGGTGCCAAGACCACCAGCAACGCCGACCTCGCGCCACTGATCGCTCAGGCGGCTGCGCCGGATGCCAGGGTGGTGATGTTGCAGAACGGCCTGGGGGTCGAGGAGGCGTTGCGCCCGCTGTTGCCCGAAGGGCTGCACCTGATCGGCGGGCTCTGCTACATCTGCGCCCACCGTCGTGCGCCGGGGGAAGTGGTGCATCAGGCCCTGGGCGGGGTCAACCTCGGCTATCACTCGGGGCCGGCGATCGACGCGGCCGAGCAACAGGCGATCCTCGAAAGCGGCTGCGAAATGTTCCGCCAGGCGGGGCTCGAATCCACCGCGATGGCCAACCTCGACCAGGCGCGCTGGCAGAAGCTGGTGTGGAACGTGCCCTACAACGGGCTCTCGGTGCTGCTCGATGCCGGAACCGAGGCACTCATGGGGCAAGCGGACAGCCGCGCGCTGATTCGCTCGATCATGCTGGAGGTGGTGCAGGGCGCCGAGGCCTGCGGCCATGCGATGCCGCCCGGTCTTGCCGACAAGCTGCTGGTCATGACCGAACGGATGAGCGATTACCTGCCGAGCATGTACCACGATCATCTGTCCCGCCGCCCGCTGGAGCTGCCGGCCATCTATGTAGCGCCGCTCGCCGCGGCGGAGGCCAAGGGGCAGGACATGCCCTGTACGCGCGCGCTGTATCAGGCGCTGAGCTTTCTGAGCGCGGGGCGCGTCTAGCGCCTTTCTGCGAGCAGAATGGGTTCGGATTGTCGACGGTCGACCGAGGCATGCCATTTTCATATCCGCTGCTAAGCTGTGGCGAGGCCCAATTCGCTCGCAGTCGGAGGGCATATGATCCGGACCATTCTCTACGCCACGGACCTCGGTCTATACGCGCCTTACGTGTTACAGCATGCGGTTTCCCTGGCCCAGGCCTACAAGGCCGAGCTCTACGTGGTGCACGCGGTGGAACCCATGGGACTGTTCGCCGAGTCGGTGCTGCAGACCTACCTGGACAAGGACACGCTCGAACGCCTGCGCACCGATGGCCTGGACGTGGTCATGTCGAACATCCAGCAGCGCGTACTGGAAGGCTTCCGCGACGAAATGGGCGAAGCCTACGGAAACCTGGACCTGATCCGCACGGTGCGGGTGATCCGCGGCGACCCGCCCCAAGTCATCCTCGAACAGGCCCGTGAACTGGCGGTGGATGCAGTGGTGCTCGGTGCGCACAGCCAGGACAGCTGCAACGGTACTTCCCTCGGGCGCACCGCCACCTGTGTGATGCAACTGGCCGAGGTGCCGGTCTACCTGGTGCCGATGTTGCAGACGCGGGCGCGGGCGGATTTTTGAAATAGCGCGCACTAAATGTGAGCGTGCCTATAAAAATCGTCTAGCTTTACACCCTCAACTAATAATATGGTTATAAAAACCTGCCGATGGGCAGCGGAAGAACCACCTGAGGGACAGCCATGAAGCTTCAGCAACTGCGCTACATCTGGGAAGTCGCCCATCACGACCTGAACGTGTCGGCCACGGCGCAGAGCCTGTACACCTCCCAGCCGGGGATCAGCAAACAGATCCGCCTGCTGGAGGACGAACTGGGCGTTGAAGTCTTCGCTCGCAGCGGCAAGCATCTGACGCGCGTGACACCGGCGGGCGAGCGGATCATCACCACCGCGGGCGAGATCCTGCGCAAATGCGAGAGCATCAAGCAGATCGCCCAGGAATTCTCCAACGAGAAGAAGGGCACGCTGTCCATCGCCACCACCCACACCCAGGCGCGCTATGCGTTGCCTCCGGTGATCAGCAGCTTCATCAAACAGTACCCGGACGTCACCCTGCACATGCAGCAGGGCACGCCGCTGCAGATCGCCGAAATGGCCGCCGACGGCTCGGCCGATTTCGCCATTGCCACCGAGGGCCTCGAACTGTTCGGCGACCTGGTGATGATGCCGTGCTACCGCTGGAACCGCTGCGTGATCGTGCCCAAGGGCCATCCGCTGACCAAACTGCCCAAGCTGACCCTCGAGGGGCTCGCCGAGCAGCCGCTGGTGACCTACGTGTTCGGCTTCACCGGCCGTTCCAAGCTCGACGAAGCCTTCAGCCACCGCGGGCTGACGCCCAAAGTGGTGTTCACCGCGGTGGACGCCGACGTGATCAAGACCTACGTGCGCCTGGGGCTGGGCGTCGGCATCGTTGCCCACATGGCGGTCGACGAGAAACTCGATGACGACCTGGTCGCGCTGGACGCCAGCCACCTGTTCGAGTCCAGCGTGACCAAGATCGGCTTCCGTCGCGGCACCTTCCTGCGTGGCTTCATGTGCGACTTCATCGAGAAGTTCGCCCCGCACCTCACCCGCGACGTGCTGGCCAAGGCGGTGCAGTGCCACAACAAGGCCGAAATGGACGAGCTGTTCAAGAACGTCGAGCTGCCGGTCTACTGAGTGTCCGCGCCATGAAAAAAGCCTCCCGCTGGGAGGCTTTTTTCGTTCCGCCAGGGATCAGTGGCTCAGGTGCAGCCCGCACTCGCGGTTGTCTTCGCCCTTGGTAGGGTCGAAGTAGTCGAACTCGTTGGGCAGGTCGTAGCGGGTCAGGTACTGGTAGAGGTCCTTAGACGTCCAGTGCAGCAGGGGCGCGACCTTGATCAGGCCGTCCGGGTTCAGGCTGATCGGCTGCATCGCCGCGCGTACGGCCGTGTCGGTGGCGCGCAGGGCGGTGAACCACACCTGCGGCGCGGTTTCGCGCAAGGCGCGGGCGAAGGGCTCCAGCTTGACCTCCTCGGTGAACGCCGCGTGACGCGGATCGTCCAGCGCCGGCGTGGCGCCTTCGACGGCTTCGCGGTGCGCGCGCGAGCGTTTCGGCAAGTAGATGCTCAGGTTGAGGTTCAGCTTGCGGCAGATTTCGTCGGCGCACCGGTAGGTGGCGTCGGTGTTGTAGCCGCTATCCATCCAGATCACCGGGATGTTCGGGTCGACGCGGCTGACCATGTGCAGAATCACCGCCTCGAAAGGCCGGAAATTGGTCGTGCAGATGGCCGTCTTGCCAAGGCCCAGCGCCCATTCCACGAGCTTCTCGGCGTCGTGGCCGAGTTCGGCATTGAGGGTGTCCAGATCGAGGCTCATGGCAGGCTCCTGTGATTGGGCGCGGTTCGCGAAGGAGGGCGATGGTACCAGCGCCGCCGCGCGCCAACCACCGCTCCGCGGTTCGATAGCCTTCGCCTGGGCTGGCTGCTAAAGTGCCGCCCCTTCGATAAGCAGTCTTTGGAGACTCCTGTGGAAATCGCCTGTCTCGACCTGGAAGGGGTTCTGGTACCGGAAATCTGGATCGCGTTCGCCGAACAAACCGGTATCGACGCGCTCAAGGCCACCACCCGGGACATTCCCGACTACGACGTGCTGATGAAGCAGCGCCTGCGCATCCTCGACGAGCACGGCCTGAAACTCTCCGACATCCAGAAGGTGATCGCCACGCTGCAGCCGCTCGAAGGCGCGCGCGAGTTCATCGACTGGCTGCGCGAGCGTTTCCAGGTGGTGATTCTCTCCGACACCTTCTACCAGTTCTCCCAGCCGCTGATGCGCCAGCTCGGCTTCCCGGCGTTGCTCTGCCACAAGCTGGTGGTGGACGAGAGCGACCGCGTGGTCGGCTACGAATTGCGCCAGAAGGACCCCAAACGCCAGTCGGTGATCGCTTTCAAGAGTCTCTACTACCGCGTGATCGCGGCTGGCGACTCCTACAACGACACCGCGATGCTCGACGAAGCACATGCCGGCATCTTGTTCCATGCGCCAGAGAACGTCATCCGCGAGTTCCCGCAGTTCCCCGCCGTGCATACCTTCGAGGCCCTCAAGCAGGAGTTCCTCAAGGCCTCCAATCGCAGCCTGACGCTGTAATTCCCGCCTGCCTGTGGCGGGCGACCGCTACAGGGCTTCCAGGGTGCGCAGCAGCACGCGCACCTTGGTCTTGGATTCCTCGTATTCCGCCTGCCAGTCCGAGTCGGCGACGATGCCGCCGCCGCCCCAGCAACTGACCTGACCATCCTTGACCAGCAGGCTGCGGATGGCAATCGAGCTGTCCATCTCCCCGCGCACGTCCAGATAGAGCAGCGAGCCGCAGTAGATCGAGCGGCGTGTCGGCTCCAGCTCGTCGATGATCTGCATCGCGCGGATCTTCGGTGCGCCGGTGATCGAGCCCCCAGGGAAGCAGCCCGCGAGCAGGTCGAGCGCATCGCGGCCTTCGGCCAGCTCGCCGCGTACCGCGCTGACCAGGTGGTGCACGTTCGGGTAGCTTTCCAGCGCGAACAGCTCGGGCACCTTCACCGAGCCGATGCGGCAACTGCGGCCGAGATCGTTGCGCAGCAGGTCGACGATCATCAGGTTTTCCGCGCGGTCCTTGTCGCTCGCCAGCAGCTCGCGGGCCTGTCGCTCGTCTTCGGCGGACGTCGCGCCGCGCGGCCGTGTGCCCTTGATCGGCCGGGTTTCCACCTGGCCCTGGCTGAGTTGCAGGAAGCGTTCGGGCGAGAGGCTGAGGATCGCGCCGCCGCCCGCCAGCGCCTGGTAGGCGGCGAACGGAGTGGGGCAGGCACGGCGCAACGCGCGGTAGGCCAGCCAGGGTTCGCCCTGGCACGGCGCGCGAAAGCGCTGGGCGAAGTTCACCTGGTAGCAGTCTCCGGCCGCTATGTAGGCCTGGATGCGGGCAATCGCGGAACGGTACTGCTCGGCGTCGATATCGGCGCGAAACGCGGCGCGCAGCGAGAACGGCTCAGGCTCGGACGTCGTGGGCTGCTCGAACAGGCGGCACAGCCGCTGGCGTTCGGACTCGGCCAGTGCCGGGTGAAACAGCAATTGGCTGGTGCCGAGTTGGTGATCGCTGATCAGCGCCCAGGCGTACAGGCCGAGGGCCGCCGTGGGCAGGTGCAGATCGTCCTGCGCCTGGCTCGGCAGGCGCTCCAGGCCGCGCCCGAAATCGTAGCCAAGGTAGCCGATGAGTCCGCCGGCAAAGGGCAGTTCGACGCCCGCCGGCAGCTCGGCCGGGGCCAGTTCGGCCAGGGCCTGGCGCAGGCGCTGGAGAAAGGCTTCGGCCGGCTCGTCGGCGGCAGGCGTGAATTCCGCCAGCGGCCAGGCACTGAGGATGTCGAAGCGTCCGCGCTCGGCATCCGGACGCCCGGCGTCGAGCAGCACGGCTCCCGGCGCGTCGCAGATCGAGGCGAAGAAGGCGGACGGGTCGGCGCGGTAACCGAGGGCGTGGAGGGAACAGGTCGACATGAGGAGGGGTCAGACGGGCACGGGAGGCGATTGTAGTGCCGCCGTACGCATGATCCTAGCCGCCAGGGGCTTCTTCGGCGGCTGCTGGGGTCGGTTGAGGCTTGATTCGCGGCGATGCGGCTCGCGGTGAGGCCTCGACAGCCCCTAGAATGTCGGAGTCCGAGGAGTATGACTCCGACTAACAACCATAAGGACGAGGACCCAGGCCGTGGACGCAGTTCTAGATCCAGCCTCAAGCAGTCTGTCGCGCTCGAAGCTGTTGCCACCGCAACCGTCCGCGAGCCTTCCCCGGCCCCATCTCCAGGCCCTTCTCGGCGCACCCCCCGCGCGGCTGGTGCTGTTCTGCGCCCCCGCGGGCTTCGGCAAGACCACCGCGCTGGCCGAGCTTGCGGCGTCGCGCAGCGCCGAGGGCTACGCCAGCGCCTGGTATTCCCTGGGCGAAGGCGACGATGATCCACTGCATTTCCTGACTCAGCTGATCGCGGCATTGCGCAGCGCTTTTCCGGGCATCGGCGCCGATGCGCTGAGCTACCTGCGCAACACCATGCAGGTGCCGGTGGCCGCGGTGGTGGAAAGCCTGCTGGCGGACCTGTCCGAGCAGCGGCAGCCGCTGCTGCTGGTGATCGACGACGTGCATCTCATCCAGGACCCCGACCTGCTGGCCGCGCTCAATCGCATGGTGTTGCTGGGGCCGACCGGATTCGTCCTCGCCCTTGGCAGCCGCTCTCTGCCCGCGCTGCGTCTGGCCAGCCTGCGCGCCAAAGGGTTGTTGCTGGAGATCGGCAGCGACGAGTTGCGCCTCAGCCTGGAGGAAACCGGCGAATACCTGCGCGGCGCCGGGCTCAGCGTGGATACCGCCACCGTTGCGGCGCTGCATGCGCAGACCGAGGGTTGGCTGGCCGGTGTACACCTCGCCAGCCTGTGGCTGCACAACCGTTCCGATGACGCACCGATGCCCCGCAACGTCAGCGAACTGGCGGTCGGCGACTACCTGTTGAGCACCGTATTCGAGCAACTGCCGGAGCCGCTGCAGGAGCAACTGCTGGCGCTGGCGGTGGCCAACCAACTGAGCGGCGAACTGGCCGGAGCACTCACCGGCTGCGACGATGGGCAGGCCTTGCTGGAGGAACTGGAGCAGCGCCAGCTGTTCCTCGAACCGCTGGATCGCGCCCGGCACTGGTACCGCTTCCACCACCTGTTCGCGGACTTCCTCCGCGCGCGCCTGCGCCAGCGCGACCCGGAACGCCTCAAGCACCTGCATTTCAACGCCAGCCTGTGGTTCACCAACCATCACATGCAGAACCTGGCGATCGAGCACGCCTGCCTCGCCGAAGACCCGGAAATGCTTGCTGCGCTGGTGGATGGCTGCGGACTGGAGCTGATCAACCGCGGTCAGCTCAGCCAGATCTACCGCTGGCGCCAGCAGATTCCCGACGCCATTGCCGAGCGCTACCCGGTGCTGGTGTTGGCGACTGTCTGGGAGAAGGCGGCCGGCCAGTCGTTGCCCGAGGCCAAGCGCCTGCTCGACGAACTCCTGCAACGCTGGGACGCGGGCGAAGGCGCGCCGTTGCAGCAGGGTTACCTGGCTGCCATGGCGGTGAAGGCGCTGATCGCGCTGCAGAAGGACGAACTTGCGCTGTGCGTGGAACTGGCCGGCAAGGTCGAAGCGCGGCTGGGTCAGCACGCGGCGTTCCTCGAGGTGGCACTGCTGCTTGTCGGCGCGCTGGCGCAGGTGATGCTCGCCCGTCCCGAAGCGGCGCGGCACCTGCTCGCGCTGGCGCAGCAACGCAATCACTTTCTCGAGGGCCGCTACCTCGCGATGCAACTGAGCAACGTCGAGGTGCTGTTGGCCTTGGAGCAGGGCTGCACGCGGCAGGCGCAGCTGCTTTCCGAGCGCCTGCGCGGGCGGCTGATGCCGTGGTTCGGCGACAGGTCCCGCGCGCTGGCGCTGCCCGCCATCACCGAGTCACTGATCGCCTACCAGCAGGCGCGTTACGACGGCCTCGAGGAGCGCCTCGGACGCGCGCTGCGCCAGGTCGATGTGATCAACCCGATCGACCTCTATGCCCAGGGCCTGCTGTTCCTCTCGCGCCTCCAGCGCGCCCGCAACCAGACCCGCGAGGCGCTGGAAAGCCTGGTGCTGCTGCAGGGACTCGCGGTGCGCAACCAGTCCTGGCGCTTCCAGGCACAGGCGGTGGCGGACGAGATCGCGCTGATCCTGCAGCAACCGGCAGCGGACCGCATCCGCCGCGCCGAGCAGCGCTTGAAAATCCTCGACTGGGAGCGTCATGCCGCGCATTACGCCGCGCAGCCGTTCAATCCGGTGCGCTGGAGCCTGGGCGTTAGCCGCGTGCGCCTGCAACAGGCGCGCGGGCAATACAGCGAGGCGTTGCACGAGATCGCCCAGTTGCGTGAGCTGCTGCAACCCGGCTGGCATGGCGTGCAGCGCCTGCGCCTGGAGATGCTCGCGGCACTCAGCCACCAGCGGCTGGGCTATCAGGAGCGGGCGTTGAGCACGCTCGTGCAATGCCTCATCGACGCCGAGCGCGAAGGGCTGCGCAGTCTGTTCATCGAGGAGGGCGAGGCCATCCGGCAGATGCTCCAGCAGCTCGAAGTCACCGAGCGCCAACCGGCGCTGCAGGGTTTCATTCGCGGCCTGCTGACGGTCTGGCCGGGCAGTCCCGCGCGCGAAACGATCGAGTCGCCGGGCGATGACCTCACCGATCGCGAGATGGAGGTCATCCGGCTGGCCGCCACCGGCATGTCCAACGAAGAAATTGGCGTTCGCCTGGCGCTGGCGCTGGGCACGGTGAAATGGCACCTGCACAACATCTACGACAAGCTCAAGGTGCGTAACCGCACCCACGCGATCCGCCGCGCCCGCGAACTGGAGTTGCTCGACGCATGAATGGCCCACTGGCTCAGGTATCCGGATTTCCGCTGCTGCGCACCAAGCTGGCGCCGCTGGACCGCGGGCAGCAGGCGCAGCTGGCACGCAGCGCGCTGGTCGAGCGTCTGTTCGCCGCCCGCGAGCGGCGCCTGCTGATCGTCAGTGGGCCGGCGGGCTACGGCAAGAGCACGCTGCTGGGCCAGTTCGCCGGGCGCCTGGCGGCGTCCGGCGAGTGCGTCGCCTGGCTTTCCTGCGACGAGTCGGACAGCCCGCCGGAGCGCCTGCTGCGCTATCTGATCGCCGCCATCGGTGCGGTCTGCCCCGGCTTCGGCAGCCGCGCGATGGGGCTGCTCAACGATCAGGCCAACTGGCCGGAAGAGGCCCTGCTGGAGGCGCTGATCGCCGACCTGAAGACACTGGAGCGCCCGCTCTACCTGCTGCTGGACGATTTCCACCGGCTCCGCCATCCGTTCCTCGGCAAGGGCGGACGCTACCTGCTGGAGCGCCTGCCGGAGCACGTCCACCTGGTGGTCAGCACCCGTTTCGGGCCGCTGTTCATCGAGGACGATCCGGTGCTCAAGGCGTCGGTGTTCTGGATCAAGGCCGAGGACCTGCGCTTTTCTCGCGACGAGATGGCGCGCTATTTCTCCGAGGTATGCGTGCTCGAGCTGGACGACGCGCAGCTCAAGCAACTGGGTAAACGCTGCGAAGGCTGGATCACCGCTCTGCATCTGGCGGCACTGGGCATGCGCCGGCAATCCGATCGGGCGCGTTTCATCGCCGATTTCTCCGGGACCGAGCGGACGCTGGCGGACTACCTGGAGGAAGACGTGCTCGAGGGCCTGCCGCAGTCGCTGCTGGCGTTCCTCGAGCAGACCTCGCTGCTAGACGAGTTCAGCGCCGAGCTGTGCAACGCCCTGACCGGGCGCCGCGATGCGCTGGACATGCTCCTGCGCCTGCAGAGCGAGCAGTTGTTCGTCATCGCACTGGACGAGCGCGGCGAGTGGTTTCGCTATCACCCGCTGTTCGGCGAATTTCTCCAGGGCCGCCTGGACAAGCGCGGCGACAGCACCAACCTGTTGCAGGCTGCGGCGCGCTGGTGCGAGAGCAACGAGCAATCGGAACGGGCCATCGGCTACGCGCTGCGCGCCCGGGACTACCCGCACGCGGCCGACCTGCTGGAGCGCAAGGGCGCCGGGCTTATCGCCGGTAACCGCGTGTACGGCGTGCTGAAGCGGCTCGAACAGGTGCCCGCCGAGGAAATCCGCGAGCATCCGGTGTTCCAGATCTTCTATGCCTGGCAGCTGGCTTTCGAGCAGAAGTACGCGGAGGCCGAGGCCCTGATCGAGGAGGTCAGCACGCGCCTGATGCAGGGGCAGGGCAGGCCGATGCACTACGGCCTGGCCGAGCTGTTAGCGGCGGCGCAGGTGCTCAAGGCGCTGGTGATGCTCTATCAGGACAAGCTGGAAAGCTGCCTGAAGGTGTCGCGCTACTGGCTGAAACTGGCGCCGGAGAACCAGACGGTGTTCCGCGCCAGCCTGTTCTGCGTGCAGGCTGCCGCTTTCGGTCTGCTGGGCGACTACGGCGAGGCGGCCAGCTCGATCGCCCGGGTGCATGAGAACCTCAAGGAGGTGAACAGCGAATACCTGCTGGCGCTGACCAGCCTGATCGAGGCGCTGATCTGCAAGGAAAGCGGCGAGCTGGAACGTGGTCGTTCGATCGCCGAGGCGGCGCGCGGCCGGGTCGAACGGGTCTTCGGCGCCAACAGCCGGGTAGGCGGCCCGCTGGCGCTGGCCTATGCCGATCTCCTGTACGAACAGGATCGGCATGCGTCGATCCTCGGCGAGCTGCCGGCGGCGAACACCTGGCGCGATGTGGCGACGCCGCTGGAGCTGTTCAGTCGCGGCCAACTGGTGATGGCGCGGACGCGGTTCTTCTCCGGCGATACCCGGCAGGGGCTCGGGCAGCTGGATGCCTGGCTCACCGGCTTGCAGGGCTCGGGGCACGAGCGCGTGCTGGCGCTGGGCATGGGCTGCAAGGTGCAACTGCTGCTGTGGCAGCGCCAGCTTGGCGAGGCCGAGCGCATCTGCCTGCAGCTGGCGCGCCTCATGGAGGGTCTGCCGGCCGAACGCTATCCCGACGCCTGCACCGCGCTGGCCCTTTCACAGGCGCGCCTGGCGCTCAGCGAAAGGCGCCCGGAGAAGGCCCAGGCCGTGCTGGAAAGCAGCCTTGCCGGCGAAGCGGCCGAGCACCAGCGCGATCGTCGGCTGCGTCTGTCGCTGCTGCTGGCGGTGGCGTACTGGCGCAAGGGCTATCTGGAGAAAGCCTTCGCGTTGTTCCAGGTTCATCTGGAAGACGCCTGGAGCCGGGGCTACCGCCGCGCCTTCCAGGACGATGCGCTCTGGCTGTTGCCGCTGTGGGAGGCCTGGAAGGTGCAGGAGCCGCTGCGTGCGAGTGCCTGGGAAGGGCTCGGCGAGCTGCTGCGCGGGCAGTTCGCGCGGCTCGGCATCGACCCGGACACGATCGACGAAAACCAGGACGTCAGCTACCGCGAGCAGGAAATCCTGCGTTTCGTCGCCGCCGGCATGTCCAACCGCGACATCGCCCAGGCCGTGCACCTCTCCGAGGCGACGATCAAATGGCACCTGCACAAGCTGTTCGCCAAGATGGGCGTGCGCAGCCGCACCCAGGCGGTGCTCAAGGGCAAGACGCTGGGCCTGATCAGCGAAGGCTGAGAGGGCCGGCGCCGCGGGGCGCCAGCGGGTTCAGTCCTTGTTCGGCACGTGGCCGAACAGCGATTGCGCGAAGCGCACGCGCTCTTCCGGACTTTCCTGAACGTCCTGCTCGGCCAGTTGCGCGAGGTGCGCCTCGACGGCGTGGGTGCGCAGCGTCAGGCCGCAATCGTTGGCGATCTGGATGTTCAGGCCGGGGCGGGCATTGAGTTCGAGGATCAGCGGGCCCTTGTCCTGGTCCAGCACCATGTCGACGCCGATGTAGCCCAGGCCGCACAACTCGTAGCAGCCGGCCGCCAGGCGCATGAAACCGTCCCAGTTCGGCAGTTGCACGCCGTCCACCGCGTTGGTGGTGTCCGGGTGCTTGGTGATCTTGGCGTTCAGCCAGGTGCCCTTGAGGGTGATCCCGGTGGCGAGGTCGACGCCGACACCGATCGCGCCCTGGTGCAGGTTGGCCTTGCCGCCGGATTGCCGGGTCGGCAGGCGCAGCATGGCCATCACCGGGTAGCCCATCAGCACGATGATGCGGATGTCCGGCACGCCTTCGTAGCTGATGCTCTTGAAGATCTGGTCCGGGGTTACGCGGTATTCGATCAGTGCGCGGTCGCGGTGGCCGCCGAGGGAGTACAGCCCGGTGAGGATGCTGGAAATCTGGTGCTCGATTTCCTCGTGGCTGACGATCTTCCCGGATACCGTCTTGTAGCGGTCCTCGAAACGGTCGGCGATCACCAGAATGCCGTCGCCGCCGGCGCCCTGGGCCGGCTTGATCACGAAATCGGTGCGCTCGCCGATGATCTCGTCGAGCTTGTCGATTTCCTTCTCGGTGGTGATCACCCCGTACATTTCCGGCACGTGGATGCCGGCCTCGATGGCGCGCTGCTTGGTGATGATCTTGTCGTCGACGATCGGGTACAGGCTGCGCTTGTTGTACTTCAGCACGTAGTCCGCGTTACGCCGGTTGATGCCCATGATGCCGAGCGCTTCCAGGGCCTTCCATCTCTTCCACAGACCGATCATGGCTCAATCCTTGAGAAAGGCTTTGAAGCGGAACAGCTCGGTCAGGCGGTAGCCGCGGTAGCGACCCATCGCCAGCATGAAGCCGACCATCACCAGCAGGATCGCCGGGAAGGTGAACACGAAGTAGACCAGCTGCGGCACCATCATCAGCAGGTGCGCCAGGGTCGCGGCGAACAGCGTGCCGATCGCCACCTTCATCGCGTGGCCGGCGCCGCGCTCTTCCCAGGTGATCGACAGGCGCTCGATGGTCATGGTCAGGATCACCATCGGGAACAGCGCCACCGACAGCCCGCGCTCCAGGCCGAGCTTGTGGCTGAGCAGGCTGATCACCGCGATCAGCGCCACGACGAAGGTCAGCACCACCGACAGCCGCGGCAGCATCTGCAGCTTCAGGTGTTCGAGGTAGGAGCGCAGCGACAGGCCCAGCGCGGTGATCAGGGTGAACAGCGCGATGCCGAAGCCCAGCTGCGTCTCGCGGAAGGCCAGGGCGATCAGCACCGGGGTGAAGGTGCCGAGGGTCTGCAGGCCGATCAGGTTGCGCAGGATGAGGATCACCAGCACGCCGATCGGGATCATGATCATGATCTGGTAGGTCTGCTGGGTCTGCAGCGGCAGGCCGTAGAGCGAGTATTCGAGAAAGTCGACGTCGGTGTTCTCGTCGGTCAGCTTGGCCAGGCGGATGGCGTTCATCTCGCTGTTGTTCAGGGTGAAGTTGACCTGGATCTTCTTGCCGCCATCCAGCGTCACCAGCGGCTCGTCGCCGGTCCACCACATCAGGCGGTCAGCCGGCAGGCCCTGTTCGCCGGTCTCCGGGTTGAAGTACAGCCACTTGTCGCCGTTGAAGCTGCGCAGCCAGAGTTCCGGGTTCTGCGGTTGGTCGGCGATCAGGCGGAGGGTGTGCACGCGCTCCATCGGCACGTGGGCGATGGACAGCAGCAGGTCGACCACCTTGGCCTTGTTGACGGTGGACTGGTCGCCGCCCAATAGCAGCTTGACGTTGTCGTCGTTGACGTTGTTGACCCGCTTGATGGTCTCGCCGACGAAGGTTTCGACGTCCGCCGAATGCTGGCGAATCGGCGCCATCAGTGCTTCGGCGGCGATCTTCTCGGGCCCATCCACGGGGATCTGCTCGTCGCGGAAGATCGGCCCCTTGGGCTTGAGTTGCTCGCCGCTGTAGCGCTTGGTCAGTACCAGGCGGTAGTAGAGCGTCTGGTTTCCCTTGGCACGGCGCGCCGACCAGGTCACCTTCCGGTTGTCGCCGGTGCGGTTGATGCTCACGCCATAGTTGTTGGAGATGAAGCTCTCGTTGAGGCTGACGTAGTTCTGGTTCAGCGGCGGAACGAACATCTGCACCTTGACCGGCTCATGCGGCGTGGCGACGAACTCGACCTTGGCATCGATGTTCCACAGATCGTCGGTTTCGTCCTCGGTTACCGGGATGCCGAGGATGAAGATCTGGTAAGCCGTAATCAGAACGCCCAGCGTCACCAGCACGGTGATCAGGACTTTCAGATGCAGGGTAAGAGAGCGCATGGGGTCTACTCGGCAGAGATTGAGTCGGCACATCCGGGCTTGCCGGCGGCGTACTTGAGGCTGGGGTCGACCAGCGCATCGAAGCGCTTGAGCGCCTCGGAGCCGATCAGGAGCGGGTATTCGAAGGCGCTGCGGTCGGTGAGATTGACCTCGATGTCGCGCCGGGCGCGGCCCATGCAGACACTCAGCTCGATCACCGGGCGCGCGGTGTAGGTCTTGCCCTGTTCAGGATCGTAGTCGCCCGAGCGGCGCTTGATCTTGCTGATCCGCGCCAGCGGTCGCTCGATGGGATGGGCATGGGCGTCGTCGATGGCGAGGTAGAAGCGTACCCAGGATTCGCCGTCGCGCTTGAAGCGCTGGATGTCCCGGGCGCTGAGTGAGGCGGTCTTGGCGCCGGTGTCCAGCTTCGCCGCCACTTCCAGATCCAGTTCGGCGAGGCGCGCGTGCTCGTTCAGGCCGTACACGGTCTTCTCACCGGCGAAACCCGCGTCGGGCGCAAGGAACAGGCAGAAGAGGGAAGGAGCGAAGGGCTTGAATCTCATACGTCCTGGATGATCGCGGCGGCGGGTCGGCATGACCGGCGGGGGGCTGGAGCCTTTGTTCTCGGGGCTCGCGGGCATGGCGGGCATCATTCCTGGGCAGCGCAAGCGGTGGGCATTCTAGCATGCTGATTTTCTGCGGTGACAGACGCAAATAGGCCGCAGCAGCGGTGGTTCTGGCCATGGCGTCTTTCGGTCATTCCGAAAGATTGTCAACAATCCGATGATCGCGTTTGACTGAATAGGGTCTTCAAGCGTAATTTTGCTCGAACCAAACCTTGCTGGTGTCGACAATATGCTGGAAGCCGCCGATATCAATCCAACCGTTGCGGACGAGTCGGAAACCCTTTCCGAACACGTCTTCCGGCGTATCCAGGCGGCCATCGTCAAGGGCGAGATCGCTCCTGGCAGCAAGATCTCCGAGCCGGAGCTGGCCCGCGTCTACGGCATCAGCCGCGGCCCGTTGCGCGAGGCGATCCACCGGCTGGAAGGCCAGCGCCTGCTGGTGCGCGTGCCCCACGTGGGTGCTCGCGTGGTTTCGCTGAGCTACGCCGAGTTGATCGAACTCTACGAAATCCGCGAATCTCTCGAAGGCATGGCCTGTCGCCTGGCCGCGGAGCGCATGAGCCAGGCAGAGATCGACGAGCTGCGCCAGGTGCTGGACATGCACGAGCGCGACGAGGCGTTCCAGGCCGGGCTGGGCTACTACCAGCAGGAGGGCGACTTCGATTTCCACTACCGGATCATCCAGGGCAGCGGCAACCGCACGCTGACGCAGATGCTCTGCGGCGAGCTCTACCAACTGGTGCGCATGTACCGCATCCAGTTCTCGGCGATACCCAATCGCCCGCGCCAGGCCTTCACCGAACACCACCGCATTCTCGACGCCATCGCCGATGGTGACGGAGAGCTCGCCGAACTGCTGATGCGCCGTCACATCGCCGCGTCCAAGCGCAACGTCGAGCGCCATTATCCCAGCGCCCATCCGGGCACCCAGGAAACAACGACAACAAGAGGTCAGCCATGAGTCATGTATCTGCCGGGCAACGTTTCCGTGACGCCGTAGCCAGCGAGCACCCGTTGCAGGTGGTCGGGGCAATCAACGCCAACCACGCGCTGCTGGCCAAGCGTGCCGGCTTCAAAGCGATCTACCTGTCCGGTGGCGGCGTGGCGGCGGGCTCGCTGGGGGTTCCCGACCTCGGCATCACCGGTCTCGACGACGTGCTCACCGACGTGCGCCGGATCACCGATGTCTGCGACCTGCCGCTGCTGGTGGATGTCGACACCGGCTTCGGCTCCTCGGCGTTCAACGTGGCCCGCACGGTCAAGTCGATGATCAAGTTCGGCGCCGCCGCGATCCACATCGAGGATCAGGTGGGTGCCAAGCGCTGCGGTCACCGGCCGAACAAGGAAATCGTTTCCCAGCAGGAAATGGTCGACCGCATCAAGGCCGCGGTGGATGCACGCACCGACGACAGCTTCGTGATCATGGCGCGTACCGATGCGCTGGCGGTCGAGGGCCTGGAGTCCGCGCTGGAGCGTGCCGCGGCGTGCGTGGAGGCGGGGGCCGACATGGTCTTTCCCGAGGCGATCACCGAGCTGGACATGTACAAGCTGTTCGCCGAGAAGGTCCGTGCGCCGATCCTCGCCAACATCACCGAATTCGGTTCGACCCCGCTGTACACCACGCAGGAGCTGGCCGGCGCCGATGTTTCCCTGGTGCTCTACCCGCTGTCGGCCTTCCGCGCGATGAACAAGGCGGCGGAAAACGTCTACACGGCGATCCGCCGCGACGGCACCCAGAAGAACGTGGTCGACACCATGCAGACGCGCATGGAGCTGTACGAGCGCATCGATTACCACGCCTTCGAGCAGAAGCTCGATGCGCTGTTCGCCGCCAAGAAGTGACCGATCGGGCCGCGTATCGAGCAGGCGGCACCGATGAACAACAAGAACATCAACCGGATCAGATGAGGAACAACCCGCGATGAGCGCAACCCAAGAGACGACCACGCCGGGCTTCAAACCCAAGAAATCGGTGGCCCTGAGTGGCACCGCCGCCGGCAACACCGCCCTGTGCACCGTCGGCCGTACCGGCAACGATCTGCATTACCGCGGCTACGATGTACTCGACTTCGCCAACCGCTGCGAATTCGAGGAAATCGCCCACCTGCTGGTGCACGGCAAGCTGCCCAACGTGGCCGAGCTGGCCAGCTACAAGGCCAAGCTCAAGGCGCTGCGTGGCCTTCCGGCAGCGCTCAAAGCCTCGCTGGAACAACTGCCGCCGTCGGCGCACCCGATGGACGTGATGCGTACCGCCGTCTCGGTGTTGGGCTGCGTATCGCCGGAGAAGGACGACCACAACCATCCCGGCGCTCGCGATATCGCCGACAAGCTGATGGCCTCCCTGGGGTCGGCGCTGCTGTACTGGTACCACTTCAGCCACAACGGCAAACGCATCGACGTGGAAACCGACGATGACTCCATCGGCGGCCATTTCCTCCACCTGCTGCACGGCGAAAAACCGCGCGAGTCGTGGGTGCGTGCGATGCACACCTCGCTCAACCTTTACGCCGAGCACGAATTCAACGCCTCCACCTTTACCTCGCGGGTAATTGCCGGCACCGGTTCGGACATCTATTCCTGCATCGCCGGCGCCATCGGCGCGTTGCGCGGTCCGAAACACGGCGGCGCCAACGAGGTGGCCTTCGAGATCCAGAAGCGCTACGACAATCCGGACGAAGCCGAGGCGGATATCCGTGCCCGCGTCGAGAAGAAGGAAGTGGTGATCGGCTTCGGCCATCCGGTCTACACCGTGTCCGATCCACGTAACAAGGTGATCAAGGAGGTCGCCCGCGAACTCTCCGTCGAACAGAAGAACAGCAAGATGTTCGACATCGCCGAGCGCCTGGAAACCATCATGTGGGACATCAAGAAAATGTTCCCCAACCTCGATTGGTTCAGCGCCGTGAGCTACCACATGATGGGCGTGCCCACCGCCATGTTCACGCCGCTGTTCGTCATCGCCCGCACCTCGGGCTGGTCGTCCCATGTGATCGAGCAGCGCATCGACGGCAAGATCATCCGCCCGAGCGCCAACTACACCGGTCCCGAAGACCTGAAGTTCGTGCCGCTCAAGGATCGCCCATGATCAGCATGAACACGAAGTACCGCAAAAACCTGCCGGGCTCTGCACTGGACTACTTCGACACCCGCGAGGCAGTCGATACCATCGCGCCCGGCGCCTACGCCAAATTGCCGTACACCTCGCGGGTGCTGGCCGAACAACTCGTCCGGCGCTGCGACCCGGCGCTGCTCACCGATGCGCTGAAGCAGCTGATCGAGCGCAAGCGCGATCTGGACTTCCCCTGGTACCCGGCGCGCGTGGTGTGCCACGACATCCTCGGCCAGACCGCGCTGGTGGACCTGGCCGGCCTGCGTGACGCGATTGCCGACAAGGGCGGCGACCCGGCGAAGGTCAACCCGGTGGTGCCCACCCAGTTGATCGTCGACCATTCGCTGGCGGTGGAGTACGCCGGCTTCGACCCCGATGCGTTCGAGAAGAACCGCGCCGTGGAAGAGCGCCGCAACGAGGACCGTTTCCACTTCATCGAGTGGACCAAGACCGCGTTCAAGAACGTCGACGTGATCCCCGCCGGCAACGGCATCATGCACCAGATCAACCTGGAGAAAATGAGCCCGGTGATCCAGGCGCGCGACGGCGTGGCCTACCCGGACACCTGCGTCGGTACCGACAGCCATACGCCGCACGTGGATGCCCTGGGCGTGATCGCCGTCGGCGTTGGCGGGCTGGAGGCGGAAACCGTGATGCTTGGTCGTGCCTCGATGATGCGCCTGCCCGACATCGTCGGCGTGGAGCTCACCGGCAAGCGCCAGCCCGGCATCACCGCGACCGATATCGTGCTGGCGATCACCGAGTTCCTGCGCAAGGAGCGGGTGGTCGGCGCCTACGTGGAGTTCTTCGGCGAAGGTGCCAACAGCCTGTCCATCGGCGACCGCGCGACCATCTCCAACATGTGCCCGGAATACGGCGCCACGGCCTCGATGTTCTACATCGACCAGCAGACCATCGACTACCTCAAGCTCACCGGCCGCGAACCGCAGCAGGTGGCGCTGGTCGAGCAGTACGCCAAGCTCACTGGCCTGTGGGCCGATGCTCTGGTGACCGCCGAATACGAGCGGGTGCTGCGCTTCGACCTGTCCACCGTGGTGCGCAACATGGCCGGTCCGAGCAACCCGCACAAACGCCTGCCGACCTCGGCGCTGCAAGAGCGCGGCATTGCCGGCGAAACCTTGTTGGCCGCCGCCAAAGTGGAAGAGAGCGAAGGCCTGCTGCCCGATGGCGCGGTGATCATTGCCGCCATCACCAGCTGCACCAACACCTCCAACCCGCGCAACGTGGTGGCCGCCGGCTTGTTGGCGAAGAAGGCCAATGCGCTGGGCTTGCTGCGCAAACCCTGGGTGAAGACCTCGTTCGCGCCGGGCTCCAAGGTGGCCAAGCTGTACCTGGAAGAGGCCGGCCTGCTCAGCGAGCTGGAACAGCTGGGTTTCGGCATCGTCGCCTACGCCTGCACCACCTGTAACGGCATGTCCGGCGCGCTGGACCCGGTGATCCAGCAGGAAATCATTGACCGCGACCTGTATGCCACCGCCGTGCTGTCGGGTAACCGCAACTTCGACGGCCGCATTCACCCGTACGCCAAGCAGGCGTTCCTGGCCTCGCCGCCGCTGGTGGTCGCCTACGCCATCGCGGGAACCGTGCGCTTCGATATCGAGCAGGACGTGCTCGGTCACGATCAGGCCGGCAACCCGGTAACCCTCAAGGACCTGTGGCCGAGCGACGAGGAAATCGACGCCATCGTCGCTGCCTCGGTGAAGCCCGAGCAGTTCCGCCAGGTCTACATCCCGATGTTCGACCTGGGCACCTTCGCCGAAGCGGAAAGCCCGCTATACGACTGGCGTCCGCAGTCCACCTACATTCGCCGTCCGCCGTACTGGGAAGGCGCGCTGGCCGGCGAACGCTCGCTCAAGGGCATGCGCCCGCTGGCGTTGTTGCCGGACAACATCACCACCGATCACCTGTCGCCTTCCAACGCGATCATGCCCGACAGCGCGGCCGGCGAGTACCTGGCGAAAATGGGCCTGCCGGAGGAGGACTTCAACTCCTACGCGACCCACCGCGGCGACCACCTGACCGCCCAGCGCGCCACCTTCGCCAACCCCCAGCTGGTCAACGAGATGGCCGTGGTCGACGGCCAGGTGAAGAAGGGTTCGCTGACCCGTATCGAGCCCGAGGGCAAGGTCACCCGCATGTGGGAAGCGATCGAGACCTACATGGCGCGCAAGCAGCCGCTGATCATCGTGGCCGGCGCCGACTACGGTCAGGGCTCGTCGCGGGACTGGGCCGCAAAGGGCGTGCGCCTGGCCGGCGTGGAAGCGATCGCCGCCGAAGGGTTCGAGCGTATTCACCGCACCAACCTGGTGGGCATGGGCGTGCTGCCGCTGGAATTCAAACCCGGCACCAATCGCCTGACCCTGGGCCTGGATGGTACCGAGCTGTACGACGTGCTCGGCGAGCGCACCCCGCGTGCAACCCTGACGCTTGTGATCACCCGCAAGAACGGCGAACGCCTGGACGTGCCCGTGACCTGTCGTCTGGATACCGCCGAGGAAGTGTCGATCTACGAAGCCGGCGGCGTTTTGCAGCGTTTCGCCCAGGACTTCCTGGAAGCGACCGCGACGGCTTAAAACGCGATCCCGTAGGGTGCGCCGTGCGCACCACGGGCCACGAGGTCTGTACCGGTGCGCACGGCGCACCCTACGAACCTTAGATTTCTCAGGAAACAGGCCATGTCTCACGCAGCGCAAATCAAGATTCCCGCCACCTACATGCGTGGCGGTACCAGCAAGGGCGTGTTCTTCCGTCTGCAAGACCTGCCCGCCAGCGCACAGGTGAAGGGCGAAGCCCGCGACCGGCTATTCATGCGCGTGATCGGCAGCCCAGACCCCTATGCCGCACAGATCGACGGCATGGGTGGTGCCACGTCCAGTACCAGCAAGTGCGTGATCCTGTCGAAAAGCAGCCAGCCGGATCATGACGTCGACTACCTCTACGGCCAGGTTTCCATCGATAAGGCCTTCGTCGACTGGAGCGGCAATTGCGGCAATCTTTCTACCGCCGCGGGCGCCTTCGCCCTGCATGCCGGCCTGATCGACCCGGCGCGCGTGCCGGACAACGGGGTCTGCGTGGTGCGGATCTGGCAGGCCAACATCCAGAAAACCATCGTCGCCCACGTGCCGGTCAGCGCCGGCCAGGTGCAGGAGACCGGTGACTTCGAGCTGGACGGGGTGACTTTTCCGGCCGCGGAGATCGTGCTGGAGTTCCTCGATCCGTCGGACGACGGCGAGGAGGGCGGTTCGATGTTTCCCACCGGCAATCTGGTAGACGACCTCGAAGTCCCCGGCGTGGGAACCTTCAAGGCGACGATGATCAGCGCCGGCATCCCCACGGTGTTCGTCAACGCCGATGACATCGGTTATCAAGGCACCGAACTGCGCGAGGACATCAACGGCGATCCCGCGGCGCTGGCGCGTTTCGAAGCCATTCGTGTCGCCGGGGCGCTGCGCATGGGGCTGATCAGGACAACGGCGGAGGCGGCGACGCGCCAGCACACCCCGAAGGTCGCGTTCGTCGCCAAACCCAAAAGCTACGCGGCGTCCAGCGGCAAGGCCGTGCAGGCCGGCGATGTCGACCTGCTGGTGCGTGCATTGTCGATGGGCAAGCTGCATCACGCCATGATGGGCACCGCCGCGGTGGCCATCGGCACCGCGGCAGCAATCCCCGGCACGCTGGTGAACCTGGCCGCTGGCGGAGGCGAGCGCACCGCGGTGCGCTTCGGCCATCCCTCCGGCGTGTTGCGCGTAGGGGCGGAGGCGATGCGAATCGACGGCGAATGGGTGGTGAAGAAGGCCATCATGAGCCGCAGTGCGCGGGTGCTCATGGAAGGCTGGGTGCGCGTGCCGGGCGACGCGTTCTGAGTGCTGTTCGGGCGTCCGCTATTGGCCGACCGACCTCAGAGGCGGCTGGTGCCCAACAGCAGGCCGCCAGCGCCCATATAGAAGGCACCGGTGGTCTTGTTCAGGCGAATCACGCCCTTGCTGGTCTTCACCAAACGGCGGATTTGCAGCCCGAACAGCGCGTAGACCACCGAGGCGCAGTATTCGGCGAGCAGGTAGGTGGTGCCGAGGTAGAGGAACTGCTCGGTGGCCGGCTGATCCGGCTTGATGAACTGCGGGAAGATCGCGGCGAACAGCAGGATCGCCTTGGGGTTGCTGATGCCGATGAGAAACTCCTGCAGCATCAGCCGCCAGACGCTCCGCTGCTGGCTTGCGGATTGAGTACCCTCGAGCATGTCCAGCCCGCTGAAATCACGGCTGCGCCAGGCGACGATACCGAGATAGAGCAGGTAGGCGGCGCCGATCCACTTGATGGTGGTGAAGGTGGCTTCCGACGCCAGCAGCATCGCGCCCAGGCCGATCGCGGAAATCGTCAGGAAGATCGCGAACGCCAGTACCCGGCCACTGGTCGCCAGCACGGCAGCGCCTACGCCACGTCGAATGCCGTTGTTCAGCGCGCAGAAGTTGTTGGGCCCTGGCATCAGCGAAATGAGCAGTGCAACGGGGGCGAAGAGTACGGCGTCCATCAGGGTCATGTGGGCAGGTCCGGGATGTGCGTTGGGCGTTACTTCAGGCGGCGTTCGACGCCTTTTTCCACGAGGATCTTTGCCGAAATCTCTTCCACCGAGAAATGAGTGGAGTTGATGAAGGCGATGTTTTCCCGACGAAACAATGCCTCGACTTCGCGCACTTCGAACTCGCACTGGGCGAAGCTGGCGTAGCGGCTGTTCGGTTTGCGCTCATGGCGGATCGCGGTGAGCCGGTCGGGGTCGATGGTCAGGCCAAACAGCTTGTGCTTGAACTGCTTCAGCGCCGGCGGCAGTTGCAGGCGCTCCATGTCTTCTTCGGTCAGCGGATAGTTGGCGGCGCGGATGCCGAACTGCATGGCCATATAGAGGCAGGTGGGGGTTTTGCCGCAGCGCGACACGCCGACGAGGATCAGATCGGCCTTGTCATAATAGTGGGTTCGCGCGCCGTCGTCGTTGTCCAGGGCGAAGTTCACCGCCTCGATGCGCTCCATGTAGTTGGCGCTGTGGGCGATGGAATGGGATTTGCCTACCGAGTACGAGGAGCTGGCGATCAGCTCGTGTTCGAGGGGCGCAAGGAAGGTGGAAAAGATGTCGATCATGAATCCGTTGGATTTTGCCAGGATGTCACGGATTTCTTGGTTAACTATGGTGTCGAAGATGATCGGACGGGCGCCATCCCGATCTGCCGCATCGTTTATTTGCTGTACCATTGCGCGCGCTTTTTCGACGCTATCGATGTACGGTCTGGTGAGTTTGTGAAAGGTGATGTTCTCGAATTGCGCCAACAGACTCTGGCCGAGCGTTTCGGCAGTGATGCCGGTGCCATCGGAAATGAAGAAAGCGGTTCGTTTCATTGCGCTCAGGCCTTAAGGTAGGAACGATTCTTGGCTATCATGGCGCCCGGTTTCAGGGGCCTGCCGAAGGGCATTGTCACTTATTTCCATGGGGTGGGCCACAAGGCTGGAGCCGCGGAATCCGCCCCGCAGGAGCTTTTCAACTTTCAGTGGAGAGATCACCTTGGTCGAGTACGTAATTTCCCTCGATAAGCTCGGCAATCACGATGTCGAGCGGGTAGGGGGCAAAAACGCCTCCCTGGGCGAAATGATCAGCAACCTCGCCGGTGCCGGTGTATCGGTGCCCGGCGGTTTCGCCACCACGGCCCAGGCCTATCGCGACTTCCTCGATCTCAGCGGGCTCAACGATCGTATCCACGCCATCCTCGACTCACTGGATGTCGACGATGTCAACGAACTGGCCAAGGCCGGCGCGCAGATCCGTCAGTGGGTCATGGAAGCCGAGTTTCCCGAGCAGCTCAACGCCGATATCCGCACCGCCTTCGCCGAAATGGCCGGTGGCAACGAGAACATGGCGGTTGCCGTGCGCTCCTCGGCTACTGCAGAAGACCTGCCGGACGCCTCATTCGCCGGCCAGCAGGAAACCTTCCTGAACATCCGCGGCGTCGAGAACGTGATCCGCGCAGCGAAGGAAGTCTTCGCCTCGCTGTTCAACGACCGCGCCATTGCCTACCGCGTCCACCAGGGCTTCGACCACAAGCTGGTCGCGCTCTCGGCCGGCGTGCAGCGCATGGTTCGCTCTGAAACCGGCACCGCGGGCGTGATGTTCACCCTCGACACCGAATCCGGCTTCCGCGACGTGGTATTCATCACCGGCGCCTACGGCCTCGGCGAGACCGTCGTCCAGGGCGCGGTCAATCCCGACGAATTCTACGTCCACAAGCAGACCCTCGAAGCCGGTCGTCCCGCCATCCTGCGCCGCAACCTGGGCAGCAAGGCGATCAAGATGATCTACGGCGACGAAGCCAAGGCCGGCAAGTCGGTCAAGACCGTCGACGTCGATCGCGCCGATCGCGCGCGCTTCTGCCTCTCCGACGAGGAAGTCAGCAACCTGGCCCGCCAGGCGCTGATCATCGAGAAACACTACGGCCGCCCGATGGACATCGAGTGGGCGAAGGATGGCGACGACCAGCAGCTGTACATCGTCCAGGCCCGTCCGGAAACCGTTAAGAGCCGCGCCAGCGCCACCGTGATGGAGCGCTACCTGCTGAAGGAAAAAGGCAAGGTGCTGGTCGAAGGCCGCGCCATTGGCCAGCGCATCGGCGCCGGCCCGGTCAAGGTGATCAAGGACGTGTCGGAGATGGACAAGGTCCAGCCGGGCGACGTGCTGGTCTCCGACATGACCGATCCGGATTGGGAACCGGTGATGAAGCGCGCCAGCGCCATCGTCACCAACCGCGGCGGGCGCACCTGCCACGCGGCGATCATCGCTCGCGAGCTGGGTATTCCGGCGGTGGTCGGTTGCGGCAACGCCACCCACCTGCTGACCGACGGCCAGCGCGTCACCGTGTCCTGTGCCGAGGGCGACACCGGCTTCATCTTCGAGGGCGAACTGGGCTTCGATATCAAGAAGAACTCCGTGGACGCCATGCCGGATCTGCCGTTCAAGATCATGATGAACGTCGGCAACCCGGACCGCGCCTTCGACTTCGCTCAATTGCCGAACGCCGGTGTGGGCCTGGCCCGCCTGGAATTCATCATCAACCGGATGATCGGCGTGCACCCCAAGGCGCTGCTGAACTTCGCCAGCCTGCCGGCGGACATCAAGGAAAGCGTCGAGAAGCGCATCGCCGGTTACGACGATCCGGTGGATTTCTACGTCGAGAAGCTGGTCGAGGGCGTCAGCACCCTGGCTGCCGCGTTCTGGCCGAAGAAAGTCATCGTTCGCCTGTCCGACTTCAAGTCCAACGAGTACGCCAACCTCATCGGCGGCAAGCTCTACGAACCGGAAGAAGAGAACCCGATGCTGGGCTTCCGTGGTGCTTCGCGCTACATCAGCGAGTCGTTCCGCGATTGCTTCGAGCTCGAATGCCGGGCGATGAAGAAGGTCCGTGAAGTCATGGGTCTGACCAACGTCGAGCTGATGGTGCCGTTCGTACGCACCCTGGGCGAGGCGTCCCAGGTGATCGACCTGCTGGCCCATTACGGCCTCAAGCGTGGCGAGAACGGGCTCAAGGTCATCATGATGTGCGAGCTGCCGTCCAACGCGCTGATGGCCGACGAGTTCCTAGAGTTCTTCGACGGTTTCTCCATCGGTTCCAACGACATGACCCAGCTGACCCTGGGGCTGGACCGCGACTCCGGGATCATCGCGCATCTGTTCGATGAACGTAATCCGGCCGTCAAGAAGCTGCTCGCCAGCGCCATCGCTGCCTGCAACAAGGCCGGCAAGTACATCGGCATCTGCGGCCAGGGTCCTTCGGACCATCCGGACCTGGCGAAATGGCTGATGGAGCAAGGCATCGAGAGCGTCTCGCTGAACCCGGACTCGGTGCTCGACACCTGGTTCTTCCTTGCCGAGGGCCAGCAGGCCTAAGGTTTCGTAACGATACGAAGAGGGCGGGTGCACACCCCGCCCTTTTTTGTGCACGAAGTAAAAGCACCATGCAAAGCAGTAGCGAACTGTTCCCCGTAGCGCTGATTAGCGCGGAGTTGCGGGGCGACCTGACCGAAGATGTCTATCGCCTGAAACCCAACAACAGTCCCGACCAGAGCGTGGAACTGGCACTGACCCGGCTTGGCCTGCTACGCGCCGGCACGACCCGTGGCCTGCCGGTGATCCTGCTGCACGGCAGCTTCTCCAACCGACGCTTCTGGTTTTCGCCCAAGGGCATCGGCCTGGGGGCCTATCTGGCGCGCGCCGGATTCGATGTGTGGATCGCCGAAATGCGCGGGCATGGGCTTTCGCCGCGCAATCTGACCTACGCGCGCAACCGCGTGGCGGATTACGCCCGTTACGACCTGCCGGCGATCGCCGACTTCGTCATCGAGCAAACCGGTCGCGTGCCTCACTGGCTGGGCCATTCGCTGGGGGGCATCAGCCTGGCGGCGGCGGTCGGTGGCGGCTATCTGGACGATGGGCGAGCCGCGACCCTGGCGCTGTTCGGCAGCCAGGTCAGCCAGTCGCACTGGGCACTGAAAATCCCGCCGGTGGAGTGGGTCGCCCGTTCGCTGCTCAAGCATTTCGGCGGCGTATCCGGCGCTCGCTCGATGCGCGGTCCTGAAGACGAACCCGCCGGGCTGCTGATCGAGAGTCTGCGCTGGCATGGCCTGTTCGGCCGGTTTGGCGAGAAGGGGCGCGACTGGCTGGCCGGCCTCGCCGAGGCGCGCATGCCGACGCTGATGGTAACGGCCGAGGGCGATCGCCAGGATCCGCCGTCGGCCTGCCAGGCGCTGCTGGAGCGTTTTGGCTCGGAAAACCGCGTCTACCTGTGCCTCGGGCCACAGACCGGTTTCAGCACGGACTTCGGCCATGTGCAAATGCTGGTGAGCAAGGCGGCGCAGGAGGAGGTCTACCCGCTGGTCTCGCACTGGCTGCAGCACCGGGCGTTGCCGGCGCGCCAGCCGTCTACAGTGGATACACCGCTGTCGCAGCGTTCCGTGTCCAGCAGTTAACCGTTAAAATATGACGCAACGGCGCTTCCCGGTCACGACCGCGAAGTTCGCCCGTCTCGTCGACGGAAGAGGCTGGGGTCAGGCGATGGCCCGACCAGCGCACTCCGGTCAACAATCCCAAGGAGGTTCACCATGCAATATGTCACTCCCGATCTGTGCGATGCCTATCCCGATCTGGTCCACGTGGTCGAACCCATGTTCGCCAACTTCGGCGGCCGCAATTCCTTCGGTGGCGAGATCGTCACGATCAAGTGCTTCGAAGACAACTCGCTGGTCAAGGAGCAGGTCGATCTGCCAGGCGTCGGCAAGGTGCTGGTGGTCGACGGTGGCGGCTCGCTGCGGCGTGCGCTGCTGGGCGACATGCTCGCCGAGAAGGCGGCCAAGAACGGCTGGGAAGGCTTGGTGATCTATGGCTGCGTCCGCGATGTCGATGTACTCGCCGAGACCTACCTCGGCATCCAGGCGCTGGCCAGCCATCCGATGAAGACCGACAAGCGTGGCATCGGCGATCTCAACGTCGTGGTCACCTTTGGCGGCGTCACCTTCCGCCCGGGCGAGTTCGTCTACGCGGACAACAACGGCATCATCGTTTCCTCCAAAGCGTTGCCCATGACGGAGTAAGACCTGGTGGTCGATGCAGTACCGGAACTGGCGGCAAACGAAGACGAAACGACGCAGTACGGGTTGATCCACGCGCTGATCCTGGACGGCAAGGGGCGCGCCCGCCCGATCGACTATGCGCAGTTGGAGGCCCTCCAGCTTGGAGACGAAGAAAGCGTCTGGCTGCACTGGCATCGCCACCATCCGCAGTCGCAGGCGTGGCTGCGCAATGACAGTGGCCTGAGCGATTTCGCCTGTGATCTCCTGCTCGAAGAGAACACCCGGCCGCGGCTGCTGCCGCTGCCGGGCGACGAGCTGCTGGTGTTCCTGCGCGGGGTCAACCTGAACCCCGGAGCCGAGCCGGAGGACATGGTTTCCCTGCGCATCTTCGCCGACTCCCGCCGGGTGATTTCCTTGCGCCTGCGCTCGCTGCGCTCCACCGATGAACTGTTGCAGCAATGGGCTGAGGGAAGAGGGCCGAAGGGCCCGTCCGAGGTCATCCTGCACCTGGCCGACGCCCTGACCGAAAAGGTCGATCAACTGATCGAGTCGTTGTCCGAAGAAGCCGATGCGATGGAGGAGTCGACCGCGGCAGGGGAAAGCTACACGGAGCAGGGGCGTGTCCTGCTGCTGCGCCGCCGCGCCGCGAGCCTGCGCCGCTTCCTGTCGCCGCAGCGGGAGATCTTCACCCAGCTCGCGCGCAACCATCTGCCCTGGTTCGCCAATGACGATGGCGACTACTGGAACGAGCTGAGCAACCGCCTGGTGCGTTATCTCGAGGAACTGGAGCTGATCCGCGAGCGCGGCCATCTGATCATCGAATCCGAACAGCGTCGCATGAGCGAGCGAATGAACCGCACCATGTACCTGCTGGCGATCATCACCTGCTTCTTCCTGCCGATGACTTTCCTCACCGGGCTGCTCGGTATCAACGTCGGCGGCATTCCCGGCGCGGACAGCCGCTACGGTTTCGTCGGCGCCTGCGCGCTGATGGCCATTCTTGGTGTGTCGCAGTGGTGGATCTTTCGTCGCCTGCGCTGGCTGTGATGTGACTCGGTAGCGCAACGTCGCGTCTAGCCGAGAGATCATCCGAGGTACGTATGCACGACCCTTTCGAAGAATCCCTGCGCGATATGCTCAAGGGCTCGTCGTCCTCACGTGATGACGATGCCTGCCTGGACCGCGTATTGAAGACCGCCAACCGCCAGGTTGGCGTCGGCGATCTGTTCAGCCTGGCGGGCCACTGGTTCGAGGCGCTGATGATCGCCCTCAACAGCGGCGCGGCGAACGTCTCGCCGCGTAGCCGCCGTTCCTCACCCGACCGCACCGATAAGGCTGATTGAAGATGGAATTCGACCCTTGGACACAGAGCCTCGTTAACGCCATGAGCACCATGTGGGGCTCGGTCGCGGCGTTCATCCCGCGGCTGTTCGGTGCGCTGGTGGTCGTGCTGCTTGGCTTCATCGTCGCCAAGCTGCTCGATACCCTGTTGTCGAAGCTGCTGGCGAAGATCGGCCTGGACCGCCTGATGGCCGGGACCGGCCTCACCAAGCTGCTCGGCCGCGCGGGTATCCAGGTGCCGGTATCGACGCTGATCGGCAAGATCGTCTACTGGTTCGTTTTGCTGGTGTTCCTGGTTTCGGCGGCGGAATCGCTGGGGCTGGAGCGGGTATCGGCAACGCTGGACGTGTTCGCCCTTTACCTGCCCAAGGTCTTTGGTGCGGCGCTGGTGCTGCTGTCCGGCGTACTGCTGGCGCAACTGGCCAGCAGCCTGGTGCGTGGCGCGGCCGAGGGTGTCGGTCTCGACTACGCCAATGGCCTGGGTCGGGTGGCGCAGGCGATGGTCATCATCATCAGTATCTCGGTGGCGATCGGCCAACTGGAAATCAAGACCGACCTGTTGAACAACGTGATCGCCATCGTGCTGATCTCGGTCGGTCTGGCCGTGGCACTGGCGCTGGGGCTCGGCAGTCGCGACATCGCCAGCCAGATCATCGCCGGCATCTACGTGCGCGAACTGTATGAAGTCGGTCAGGACGTGCGCATCGGCGATATCGAAGGTCAGATCGAAGAGATAGGCACCGTGAAAACCACCTTGCTGGACGCCAATGGCGAACTGGTTTCCGTGGCCAACCGGATTCTCCTCGAGCAGCGGGTCAGTAGCCGCTAAGGGCGCAATCCCTGCTAATGTATGCCGCCGCCGGACGGTCCCCAGGGGACCGCGGAGGCTGCTATCGATCTGACTGTCGGCCCGACTTGTTTTGAACAAAACCCAATCTGCTCCCCAGCGCTACGACCCCCGCGAGCTAACCGATGAGGAATTGGTACAGCGCGCTCATGCCGAACTGTTCCATGTCACCCGTGCTTATGAGGAACTGATGCGGCGTTATCAGCGCACCTTGTTCAATGTCTGCGCGCGCTATCTGGGTAACGACCGGGATGCCGACGATGTATGTCAGGAAGTGATGCTCAAAGTGCTCTACGGCCTGAAGAACTTCGAAGGCAAGTCGAAGTTCAAGACATGGCTTTATAGCATTACGTATAACGAATGCATCACCCAGTATCGCAAGGAGCGTCGTAAGCGGCGCCTGCTCGACGCCCTTAGTCTCGACCCGCTCGAAGAGGCCTCGGAGGAGAGGGCTCCGAAGGTTGAAGAGCGCGGCGGGCTTGACCGCTGGCTGATTCATGTCAACCCGATTGACCGAGAAATCCTGGTGTTGCGCTTCGTCGCGGAACTCGAGTTTCAGGAAATTGCCGACATCATGCATATGGGGCTGAGCGCGACAAAAATGCGCTACAAGAGGGCGCTGGATCGGCTCCGTGAAAAATTTTCGGGCATTTCCGAAACTTAGTGGGGCAATAAGCTCTCATATGGTCAGGCCCGCTCTGGTAAACTATTGCCAAGTTAGCGAGCATCGGCCTGCTGGCTTATTCATCACACTTGATGGGGATTTAAACGGATGAAACTCAAGAACACCTTAGGCGTTGTCATTGGCTCTCTGATAGCCGCGACTTCTGTTCACGCGCTGGCCCAGGGCCAAGGCGCTGTCGAGGTGGAAGCTTTCGGTAAGAAGTACTTCACCGACAGCTCTAAAGACGCTTCGAACGCCAAACTGTTTGGCGGTTCGGTCGGCTACTACCTGACCGACGACGTCGAGCTGGCTCTGTCCTACGGCGAGTACCACGACATTCGTGGCGATAGCGACACTGGCAGCAAGAACATCAAGGGCAACCTGGCTTCCCTCGATGCCATCTACAACTTCGGTACTCCGGGTGTAGGCCTGCGTCCGTACGTTTCCGCCGGCCTGGCTCACCAGAGCATCGGTCAGGCGACTCGCGGCGGTCGTGACCACAGCACCTTCGCCAACGTCGGTACCGGCGTGAAGTACTACTTCACCGAAAACTTCTTCGCTAAAGCCAGCGTCGATGGCATGTACAACATCGACCGCGGCGAAACCGAGTGGATGGCTGGCGTAGGCGTCGGCATGAACTTCGGTGGCGGTGCTCGCGAAGTCGCAGCGGTCGAGCCGGCTCCGGCTCCAGCCCCGGCTCCGGTCGCCCAAGAGCCGGAACCGGCTCCTGAAGTAGTTCGCGTCGAGCTCGACGTGAAATTCGACTTCGACAAGGCCACCGTGAAGCAAGACAGCTACGGCGACATCAAGAACCTGGCTGACTTTATGAACCAGTACCCGCAGACCACCACGACCGTTGAAGGCCACACCGACTCCGTCGGCACCGACGCCTACAACCAGAAGCTCTCCGAGCGTCGTGCTGCTGCCGTCAAAAACGTGCTGGTCAACCAGTACGGCGTAGCCGGCAACCGTGTTGACTCCGTCGGTTACGGCGAGTCGCGCCCGGTAGCTGACAACGCGACCGAAGCCGGCCGTGCCGTCAACCGTCGCGTAGAAGCCGAAGTAGAAGCCCAGGCCAAGTAAGCCTCGGGATTCTGCCGAGCCGCTCCGGCTGTTCGGCAGAAGAAAAAAGCCCGCCTCGAAAGAAGCGGGCTTTTTTGCGTCTGTCGATCGGGAAACCGGTTGGTTTCGCTGCGAGCAAATCAAAACGCCCCGGCGTTCGGGGCGTTTGCTCAGGATCGATCAGCAGCGATCGGTCAGGCCATCACTCTTCGATGTTGCCCATCGCGGTGGTGTTGAAACCGCCGTCGACGTAGAGGATTTCACCGCTGATGCCCGAGGCCAGATCGGAGCAGAGGAACGCGCCGGCGTTGCCCACTTCGTCGATGGTGACGTTGCGGCGCAGCGGGGTCTGTTTCTCGTTGGCCGCGAGCATCTTGCGGAAGCTCTTGATGCCGCTTGCTGCGAGCGTACGGATCGGGCCGGCAGAGATGGCGTTGACGCGCGTGCCTTCCGGGCCGAGGCTGCCGGCCAGGTAGCGGACGCCGGCTTCCAGGCTCGCCTTGGCCATGCCCATCACGTTGTAGTTCGGCATGGTGCGCTCGGCGCCCAGGTAGGAGAGCGTCAGCAGGCTGCCGTTGCGGCCCTTCATCAGTTCGCGACCGGCCTTGGCCAGGGCGACGAAGCTGTAGGCGCTGATATCGTGGGCGATCTTGAAGCCTTCACGGGTGGTGACCTCGGTGAAGTCGCCGTCGAGCTGGTCGCCCGGGGCAAAACCTACCGAGTGGACGATGATGTCCAGGCCGTCCCATTTCTTGCCCAGCGCTTCGAAGACCGAGGCGATTTCCTCGTCGTTGGCGACGTCGCAGGGGAAGCACAGCTCAGGGTTGGAGCCCCAGCCGGCAGCGAACTCCTCGACGCGGCCCTTGAGCTTTTCATTCTGATACGTGAAGGCGAGTTCGGCGCCTTCGCGGTGCATGGCGGCGGCGATACCCGAGGCGATCGAGAGCTTGCTGGCGACACCAACAATCAGTACGCGCTTACCGGCGAGAAAACCCATGTGCTTATCCTCTTTCTTGGTTTGGCGACGGTTGCGGGGCCAGAAAGGCGGCCTCCAGCAACTGCCGTGTATAAGGGTGCTGCGGGGTGGCGAAGACTGCATCCGCCGGGCCGCGTTCAACCACCTGACCCTGCTTGAGCACCATCAACTGATGACTCAGCGCCTTGACCACCGCCAGATCGTGGCTGATGAACAGGTAGGTCAGGTTGTACTTGGCCTGTAGCGATCGAAGCAACTCCACCACCTGACGTTGAACCGTCCGATCGAGCGCCGAAGTGGGCTCGTCGAGCAGGATCATCGCCGGTTTCAGCACCAACGCGCGGGCAATGGCGATTCGCTGCCGTTGCCCGCCGGAAAACTCGTGGGGGTAGCGGTGCCGGGTTTCCGGGTCCAGACCTACCTCCTTGAGCGCGTCGATGATTGCCTGTTCCTGTTCAGCCTCGTTGCCCATGGCATGAATCCGCAAGCCTTCGCCGACGATCTGAGCCACCGACATGCGGGGGCTGAGACTGCCGAACGGGTCCTGAAAGACCACCTGCATCTGCCGCCGCAGCGGGCGAACCTGCTGCTGGGTCAGTTGATCCAACGGCTGGCCCTGGAAACGAATCGAACCCTGGCTCGCGATCAGACGCAGGATCGCCAGACCCAGCGTCGACTTGCCCGAACCGCTTTCGCCGACGATCCCCAGCGTCTGGCCTTTCGGCAGACTGAAATCGACTCCGTCCACTGCCTTGATGTGATCGACGGTGCGCTGCAGCAGCCCTTTCTTGATCGGGAACCACACGCGCAGGTCTTGCACTTCAAGCAGCGGCGGCCCTGGCGGATTGGCGGCTGCCTCCCCACGGGGCTCGGCGCAGAGCAGTTCACGCGTGTACGGATGCTCGGGCGTCTGGAACAGTTTTTCACACGACCCCTGTTCGACGATGCGTCCGCACTGCATGACACATACGCGATGCGCTATTTGCCGAACCAGGTTCAGATCGTGGCTGATCAGCAGAAGCGCCATGCCCAGGCGCGCCTGCAATTCCTTGAGCAGGTTGAGGATCTTCAGCTGCACGGTGACGTCCAGCGCGGTGGTCGGCTCGTCGGCGATCAGCAGTTCCGGCTCGTTGGCCAGGGCCATGGCGATCATCACGCGCTGCCGTTGCCCGCCGGACAACTCGTGCGGATAGGCTTTCAGGCGCTTGTGCGGATCGACGATGCCGACCAGCTCGAGCAGCTCCAGCGTGCGCTTTGTCGCCGCCTTGCCGCGCAGGCCCTTATGCAGGGTGAGCACCTCGTTGACCTGCTTCTCGATGCTGTGCAGCGGGTTCAGCGAGGTCATCGGCTCCTGGAAGATCATCGCGATGCGGTTGCCGCGGATGTGCCGCAGACGCTGTTCGCTCTGGGCCAGCAGGTCCTGGCCGTCATAGAGGATCGAGCCGGCGGGATGCTGGGCGAGCGGGTAGGGCAGCAGGCGCAGGATCGAGTGCGCAGTGACCGACTTGCCGGAGCCGCTTTCGCCGACCAACGCCAGGGTCTCGCCCTTGCGGATGTCGAAGCTGACGCCTTCGACCACGCGCTGGCACTGATTGCCGGCGACGAACTCGACGGCCAGGTCGCGCACTTCGACGAGGTTCTGGGGTGACGATATCTCGCTCATGAAGCGCTATTTCCTCGGATCGAATGCATCGCGCGCGGCCTCGCCGATGAACACCAGCAGGCTCAGCATCAGCGCCAGTACGGCGAATGCGCAGATACCCAGCCAGGGTGCCTGCAGGTTGGATTTGCCCTGCGCCACCAGTTCGCCCAGTGACGGCGAACCGGCCGGCAGGCCGAAGCCGAGGAAATCCAGGGCGGTGAGGGTGCCGATGGCGCCGGTGAGGATGAAGGGCATGAAGGTCATGGTGGAAACCATGGCATTGGGCAGGATGTGACGGAACATGATCGCGCCGTTCTGCATCCCCAGTGCCCGCGCCGCACGGACGTACTCGAGGTTGCGCCCGCGAAGGAACTCGGCGCGCACCACGTCCACCAGGCTCATCCAGGAAAACAGCAACATGATGCCCAGCAGCCACCAGAAGTTCGGCTGCACGAAGCTGGCGAGGATGATCAGCAGATAGAGCACCGGCAGCCCGGACCAGACTTCCAGGAAGCGTTGCCCGAGCAGATCGACCCAGCCGCCGTAGAAGCCCTGCAGCGCACCGGCGAACACGCCGATGATCGAACTGAGGATGGTCAGGGTCAGGGCGAACAGCACCGAGATGCGAAAGCCGTAGATGATCCGCGCCAGCACGTCGCGGCCCTGGTCGTCGGTGCCCAGCCAGTTGGCCGCGGAGGGCGGTGCCGGAGCGGGCACGGCGAGGTCGTAGTTGATCGCGGCATAGTCGAAGGGGATCGGAGGCCAGATCATCCAGCCGTCCTTTTCCTCGATCAGTTCACGGATGTAGCGGCTCTTGTAGTTGGCCTCCAGCGGGAATTCGCCGCCGAACGCGGTTTCCGGGTAGCGCTTGGCCACCGGGAAATACCACTCGCCGTCGTAGCGCACCACCAGCGGCTTGTCGTTGGCGATCAGCTCGGCGCCCAGGCTCAGGCCGAAGAGGATGAGGAACAGCCAGAGTGACCACCAGCCACGCTTGTTGGCCTTGAAACGCTCGATGCGGCGACGATTGAGAGGAGAAAACGTCATCTCATTTCTCCCGGCTTTCGAAGTCGATGCGCGGATCGACGAGGGTGTAGGTGATGTCGCCGATCAGCTTCACCAGCAGGCCCAGCAGGGTGAAGATGAACAGGCTGCCGAAGACCACCGGATAGTCGCGGTTGAGCGCGGACTCGAAGCTCAGCAGGCCGAGGCCGTCGAGGGAAAAGATCACCTCGATCATCAGCGAGCCGGTGAAGAACATGCCGATGAACGCCGACGGGAAGCCGGCGATGATCAGCAGCATGGCGTTGCGGAACACATGGCCGTAGAGCACGCCGGTGCGCGAAAGCCCCTTGGCCCGGGCGGTGACCACGTACTGCTTGTTGATCTCGTCGAGGAAGCTGTTCTTGGTCAGCAGGGTAAGGGTGGCGAAGTTGCCGATCACCAGCGCCGACACCGGAAGCGCGAGGTGCCAGAAATAGTCGAGGATCTTGCCGCCCCAGCTCAACTCGTCGAAGTTGTTGGAGGTCAGCCCGCGCAGCGGGAACCAGTCGTAGTAGCTGCCCCCGGCGAACACCACGATCAGCAGGATGGCGAAAAGGAACGCCGGGATCGCATAGCCGACGATGATCGCCGAGCTGGTCCAGACGTCGAACGCGCTGCCATGGCGGGTGGCCTTGGCGATGCCCAGCGGGATCGACACCAGGTACATGATCAGCGTGCTCCACAGCCCGAGCGAGATCGACACCGGCATCTTCTCGACGATCAGGTCGGTGACCTTGGCGTTACGGAAGAAGCTCTCGCCGAAATCCAGCTGCGCGTAGTTCTTCAGCATGATCCAGAAGCGCTCCGGCGCCGACTTGTCGAAGCCGTACATCTTCTCGATCTCGGCGACCAGTTCGGGGTCGAGCCCCTGGCCGCCGCGGTAGTTGGAGTGCCCGCCGGAAACCTCAGATCCGCCGCCGGAAATCCTCCCGGTGGCGCCGCCGGCAGCGGCGTCGAAGCCTTCGAGCTTGGCGATCATCTGTTCGACGGGCCCGCCCGGTGCGGCCTGGACGATGATGAAGTTGATCAGCAGGATGCCGAACAGCGTCGGCAGGATCAGCAGCAGGCGGCGAACTATGTAGGCGAGCATCTAGTGCGCTTCCTGCTCGGCCGGTGCGCCGTCGGTTTCGGGCGTGACCGCATTTTCGCCCGGCTTCTGCCACCAGGTCATCATGCCGAAGTCGTACAGCGAGGTGGTTTCCGGGTGTGCGAGGCGCGTCCAGTAGGCCACCCGCCAGGTGTCGACGTAGTAGTTCGGCACCACGTAATTGCCCCATTGCAGCACGCGGTCCAGCGCACGGCAGTGGAGGATCAGGCTCTTGCGCGAGTCGGCGCGGATCAGCCCCTCCACCAGCGTGTCGATGGCCGGGTCGCGCAGGCCGATGAAGTTGCGGCTGCCGGGGCTGTCGGCGCTGCGCGAATGCCAGAACTCCATCTGCTCGTTGCCCGGTGAATTGGACTGGCCCCAGGTGGCCGGGACCATGTCGAAGTCACGCGAACGCAGCCGGTTGATGTACTGCGAGACGTCGACCCGGCGGATCTGCAGGTCGATGCCCAGTTCGGCGAGGTTGCGCTTGAACGGCAGGATGATCCGCTCCAGGTTCGCCTGCGCGGTGAGGAACTCGAACGCCAGCGGCTTGCCGTCCGGGCCGACCATCTTGTCGTTCTCGATCTTGAAGCCGGCCTCGGTGAGCAACTGGTAGGCACGGCGTTTCTGGTCGCGGATGATTCCGCTGCCGTCGCTGACCGGGGGGGCGAAGACCTGGGTGAACACCTCGTCGGGAATCTTGCCGCGCAGGGGCTCGAGGATTTTCAGCTCGTCGGCGTCCGGCAGCGCCGTCGCGGCCATCTCCGAGTTCTCGAAGTAGCTCCGGGTGCGCTTGTAGGAGCCGAAGAACAACTGCTTGTTGGTCCACTCGAAGTCGAACAGCTGGGCGATCGCCTCGCGCACGCGGCGGTCCTGGAACACCGGCCGGCGGATGTTGAAGGCGAACGACTGCATGCCCGCCGGGTTATGGTTGACCAGGTTTTCCTGGACGATCTTGCCGGCGCGCAGGGCCGGGCTGTCGTAACCCGTGGCCCAGTCCTTCGCCGAGTACTCCAGGTTGAAATCGAACTGGCCGGCCTTGAAGGCCTCCAGCGCCACCGAGGAGTCGCGGTAATAGTCGACGTTGATCGCGTCGAAGTTGTAGTAGCCGCGGTTCACCGGCAGGTCCTTGCCCCACCAGTCCTTGACCCGCTCGTAACGGATCGAACGCCCCGGATCGACCTTGGCGATGCGGTACGGGCCGCTGCCCAGTGGCGGTTCCAGGCTGCTCTTGGCGAAATCGCGGGTCGCCCACCAGTGCTTCGGCAGCACCTGAAGCTGGCCGAGGATCAGGGGCAGCTCGCGATTGCCGGGGTGCTTGAAGTCGAAACGCACGCGCTGCTTGTCCTCGACGACCACCTTGTCGACGTCCGCGTAATAGTGGCGATACATCGGGTCGCCCTTGTCCACCAGCGTCTGGAAGGTGAACTCGACGTCCTCGGCGGTGACCGGCGTGCCGTCGTTGAAGCGTGCCTTGGGGTTCAGGTAGAAGCGCACGAAGCTGTTGTCCGGCGCCTTTTCGATCTTCTCCGCCAGCAACCCGTACTCGGTGAAGGGCTCGTCCGGGGAGTGGTAGGTGAGCGTGTCGTAGATCAGGCCGAGCTGATCCGCCGAGTTGCCCTTGGGGATGAACGGATTGAGGCTGTCGAAACCGTTCAATCCGGAGAGGCGGAGGATGCCGCCCTTGGGCGCATCCGGGTTCACCCAGGCGAAGTGCTTGAAGTTCGCCGGGTACTTCGGCGCTTCGTCGTACAGCGTGATCGCGTGCTGGGGGCCGGCGCAGACGGTGCCGGCCAGCGCCAGCAGCAGCGCGCCGCAGCCGAATCGACGAAGTGCGCTCAGGGTATTGCTCATCGGGAATTCTCCGTGGGCTTCAGCCACCAGGCGCGCAAGCCGAGGGTGTAGGGCGGCGTGGTGACGAAGGCGAAGCGATTGCGGTACGCGATGCGATGATAATCGATGTACCAGTTCGGAATGCTGTAGTGCTGCCAGAGCAGGACCCGGTCAAGGGCGCGGGCGGCGGCCTGCTGCTGGGATTCGGTGCCGGCGGCGAGCAGGCTTTCGAGCAGCCCGTCGACCACTGGGTTGGCGACGCCGGCATAGTTGCGGCCACCCTTGAGCGCCACCTGGCTGGAGTGGAAGTACTGCCACTGCTCCAGGCCGGGGCTGAGGGTCTGCGGCAGGGTCAGCAGGATCATGTCGTAGTCGTACTGGTCCAGGCGCTGCTTGTACTGCGCGCGGTCCACCGTGCGCAGACTGACGTCGATACCGATGCGGGCGAGGTTTTCGGCGTACGGCTGCAGAATGCGCTCCAGATTGGGATTGACCAGCAGGATCTCGAATCGAAGGGGCCTGCCGTCGGCATCCAGCAGGCGTTGCCCGGATAGCCGGTAACCGGCTCCGGCCAATAGACCGAGCGCACGGCGCAGGGTTTCCCGCGGGATGCCACGCCCGTCGGTGTGCGGAACATCGAACGGCTCCTCGAAGAGCTTCTCCGGCAACTGCGCGCGGTAACGCTCCAGCAGCTGGAGCTCGGCGTCGGTGGGCACGCCGGTGGCCGAGAAGGCGCTGTTGGGGTAGTAGCTCTCCGCGCGCCGGTAGGCGTCGTTGAACTGGGTGCGATTGGCCCACTCGAAGTCGAACATCAGGCCCACGGCCTCGCGCACGGCGATGTCGGCGAACGGCGCACGGCGACTGTTCATGAACAGCGCCTGGGTCTGGGTCGGGATCTTGTGCGGGATTTCCGCGCGCACCACCGCGCCCTGTTCCACGGCCGGAAAACGATAGCCGTTGGCCCAGTTCTTCGCCTGATGCTCGATGTAGATATCGAATTCGCCGGCCTTGAACGCCTCGAAGGCGATATGGCTGTCGCGGTAGAACTCCACCTCAACGCGATCGAAGTTGTACTTGCCGCGGTTCACCGGCAGGTTCTCGCCCCACCAGTTGGCGACCCGCTCGAACACCAGCCGGCGCCCCGGAGAAACCCGGGTGATGCGATACGGCCCGCTGCCCAGCGGCGCTTCGTAGGTGGTGGCGGTGAAGTCTCGGTCCTTCCAGTAGTGCTGCGGCAGCACCGGCAACTCACCCAGGCGCAGGATCAGCAGCGGGTTGCCCGCGCGCTTGAAGACGAAACGGATGCGCTGGCGACCGAGAATGTCGACGCGCTCCACTTCCTGCAGGCTGGTGCGGTACTGCGGATGGCCCTTCTTGCGCAGCAAGCGGTAGGAAAACGCCACGTCGTAGGCGGTTATCGGCACCCCGTCGTGGAAGCGCGCCTCCGGGCGCAGGTTGAACACCACCCAGCTGCGGTCCTCGTTGTATTCCACGCTCGAGGCGATCAGTCCGTAGCTGGACGCCGGCTCGTCGCCCGACGGGTCATAGTCGCCGGTGCCGGCAAGCAGCGTTTCGTTCAGCTCGCTGACCCCGTAATCGAGGAAGTCCGCGGTGCCCGACGGCGGGCTGCCCTTGAGGGTGTAGGGATTGAGAGTGTCGAAGGTGCCGGACGCCATCACCCGCAAGGTGCCGCCCTTGTGCGCTTGCGGATTCACCCAGTCGAAGTGGTTGAAGTCGGCCGGATACTTGAGCGTTCCGAACTGCGCATAGCCGTGGCTGACGCTGATCGCGGCGAAGGCCGGCGTGCAGGTCATGAGGCCGAAGAGCAGAGAGAGAAGAAAACGCATCAGGCGGGAAATCCGATCCAGGACGACGGCACGTGGAATGGGGATCGGTACAGTAGCAGCTTGCCTCCCTCGGCCGGAAGGCGCGGAGGCGTGGCGCGCGCCAATCAGTTCGAGAGGCGCAGGGTCAGCGTCTGGCCGGGTTTGAGCGACTGGCCACTTTGCGGGTTCCAGCGCTTCAGGCTATCGACTTCGACATTGAAGCGCTTGGCGATCTGGTGCAGCGAGTCGCCTTTCTTCACCTTGTAATAGGTTGCCTTCACCGGGCCGCCGGCGGACGCCAGTTGCAAGCCGCCGCCTTGCAGGGCGAGCGTCTGGCCCACCTTGAGGTCCTTGCCGGCGAGCTTGTTCCAGCGTTGCAGGTCCTTCACCTCGACCTTGTTGTCGCGGGCGATCTGCCAGAGGTTGTCACCGTCCTTGACCCGGTAGCTGCGCGCGCTGGCGGCAGGCGCGCTGGCAGCGACGTTGCCGAACAGAGGTACGTCGCCGGTCTGGCCGGGCTCCGCGGGAATGCTCAGCACCTGGCCGACGCTCAGGTGATTGCTGCTCAGCCGGTTGATGTCCTTGATCGTCGCCACCGTCAGCCGGTAGCGGTTGGCGATGCTGTGCAGGCTGTCGCCCGGACGAACCTTGTAATCCTGCCAGTCCACCGGTTCCTGGGCCTTCATCATCGACAGGTTGGCGGCCAACAGTTCGGCTTTCTCGGTCGGCACCAGCAGTTGCTTCGGGCCGTCGCGGGTAATGCCGCGCTTGAACGCCGGGTTGAGCAGCATCAGCTCGTCGGCGTCCAGATCGGCCATGGCGGCGACCCGCGACAGGTCCATGTTCTGCTTGATCTCGACCGTCTCGAAATAGGGCTCGTTGGCAATCGGGCTGAGGTCCATCCCGTAGGCTTCCGGTGCCAGGACGATCTGCGACAGCGCCAGCAGCTTGGGCACATACTCCTGGGTTTCCTTGGGCAGCGGCAGGTTCCAGTAGTCGGTCGGCAAGCCGAGTTTCTGGTTGCGCTCGATGGCCCGGCTGACGGTGCCTTCGCCCGCGTTGTAGGCGGCGAGGGCAAGCAGCCAGTCGCCGTTGAACATGTCCTGCAGCTTGCTCAGGTAATCCAGCGCGGCATTGGTCGAGGCGGTGATGTCGCGACGGCCGTCGTACCAGCTGGTTTGGCGCAGGTTGTAGTAGCGACCGGTCGCGGGGATGAACTGCCAGATGCCCACGGCGTTGGAACGCGACAGCGCCAGCGGGTTGTAGGCGCTCTCGATCATCGGCAACAGCGCCAGTTCGAGCGGCATGTTGCGCTCTTCCAGGCGTTCGACGACGTAGTGGATGTAGAGGCTGCCGCGCTCGCAGCTGCTTTCCAAGAATGAGGGATTGCTGACGAACCACAGGCGCTGGCGTTCGATGCGCGGGTTCAGGCCGATCTCGCCCTGCAGCGCATAACCGCTACGCATCCGCTCCCAGATGTCCTGCGGCGGCTGAGGCGCCGGCGTTTGGTTCAACCACTCGGTGCGCTGCTGAGGCATTCCGACGGCGGTGTCGGTGCTCCGCCCAAGCTGTTCAGGAGTCTGCTGTGCGAGGTTCTGGCAACCGCCGAGAATCAGAGCGAAGACCAGCGGGGACAGTCTCGAAAGGCGCGCCAAGGTGTCCGGGGCTGAGGTCTTGCGGTCGGTTGGCGGCATCGGGCGGGGTGCTTGTCCAGGCGAAAAGGTCGGGCGATTCTAGGAACCGCCCTCCGGGTGGTCAAGTTTTCACCAACCCCTCCGTCCGCATTCCAGACCTCAGAAACTGTTTTTCCAACTGCGCAGTGCGGCGAAGGATTCACACGAAGTGCGTGCTTGAAGGCCGCAGCGCTGGTCCAGCGTCTTTTCGACGCTGGCCTCGCCGCAACGCAGAAAAGGATTGGTCTGCCGCTCCAGGCCGATCTGCGACGGCAGACTAATGCGTCCCTCCGCGCGCCATTGCGTGACCTGCGCCACGCGAGCGGCGATCTGCGGGTTCTCCGGTTCCACGGCTGCGGCGAAACGCAGGTTGCTCAGGGTGTACTCGTGGGCACAGTAGACCTGGGTGGCGTCCGGCAGCGCGGCGAGCCTGTTCAGCGAATCGAACATCTGCCGGGGCGTTCCCTCGAACAGTCGACCGCAACCGGCGGCGAACAGGGTGTCGCCGCAGAACAGCCAGGGCAGGGCATCATCATGGAAGTAGGCGATGTGGCCGAGGGTATGACCGGGGACGTCGATCACCTCGAAGTCCAGGCCAAGCACCTCGATACGCTGGCCGTCGCCCAGCGCCTGATCGAGGGCCGGAATGCTCTCCTGCGACGGGCCGAAGACCCGCGCGCCGGTCTTCGCCTTGAGGGCGGCGACCCCGCCGACATGGTCGGCGTGGTGATGAGTGGTCAGAATCGCTTCCAGGGTCCAGCCGGCGTGGGCATCCAGCCAGGCTTGCACGGGGGCGGCGTCGCCCGGATCGACCACCGCGCAGCGGCGGCTTTGGTCGTCCTGCAACAGCCATATATAGTTGTCGGCGAAGGCGGGCAGGGCATCGATACGCAACATGGCTTGGCTCGCTATGCGGATTACAAAGTTGCATCTTAAGCAGGCCCAGGCCTCCTTGCAGGAGAATCGCATGACCGAAAACACCATCGCCCAGGCCGATCCGCAGTGGCAGGCGCTGATTGGCGCCGCCCGCGAGTGGTTCGAGGGCCCGTTCGGGCAGCAACTGCTGGTGGAAGAACGCCGGGTGCTGGAGGAGGAACTGGCGCGCTACTTCGGCGGTTATCTGGTGCATTACGGTCCGCAGGCCGGACCGCTGCCGGCGGCGAAGCAGATCCAGCGCAGCGTCAGCCTGGGTGCACCGTTTCCCGGCGTGGAGATCGTCTGCGAGGAGCAGGCCTGGCCGCTGGGCGAGCACGCGGCGGACATCGTGGTGCTGCAGCACGGTCTGGACTTCTCGCTGTCGCCCCACGGCCTGCTGCGCGAAGCCGCGCGCAGCGTGCGCCCCGGAGGCCACCTGCTGATCGTCGGAATCAACCCGTGGAGCAGCTGGGGGATGCGTCACCTGTTCGCCCAGGACGCCTTTCGCCAGGCCCGCTGCATCGCCCCGACACGGGTCGGCGACTGGATGAACCTGCTCGGATTCGCGCTGGAGAAACGCCGCTTCGGGTGCTATCGTCCGCCGCTCGCTTCCAGCGCCTGGCAGAACCGCCTGGCGCGTCTGGAACGCTGGGGCGACCGCGGGCACATGCCGGGCCCCGGCTTCTATCTATTGGTGGCGCGCAAGCTGGTCGTCGGTTTGCGCCCCCTGCCGCAGACCCGCCGCGAACCCATGGGCAAGCTGCTGCCGATGCCGGTGGCGAAGGTCAGCCGGCGCGATTCCGAGCAATGAAATGACTGAACAGACCACGATCTATACCGATGGCGCCTGCAAGGGCAATCCCGGCCCCGGCGGCTGGGGCGCGTTGCTGGTGTACAAGGGCGTCGAGCGCGAGCTCTGGGGCGGCGAGCCCGATACCACCAACAACCGCATGGAACTCACTGCGGCGATCCGCGGCCTGGCCGAGCTCAAGCGTCCGTGCGACGTGTTGCTGGTGACCGACTCCGAATACGTCATGCGCGGCATCCAGGAATGGTTGCCGAACTGGAAGAAGCGCGGCTGGAAGACCGCCGCCAAGCAGCCGGTGAAGAACGCCGATCTGTGGCAGCAGCTGGACGAGCAGGTCGCCCGGCACAACGTGAGTTGGCAGTGGGTGCGCGGCCACAACGGCCATCCCGGCAACGAGCATGCCGACATGCTGGCCAACCGCGGCGTCGTCTCGGCGAAACACAGAACCTCCGTCTGACAGGAAGCGCCATGCGTTCAGTTGTACTCGATACCGAAACCACCGGCATGCCGGTCACCGACGGCCACCGCATCATCGAGATCGGTTGCGTCGAAGTGATCGGACGCCGCCTGACCGGGCGGCATTTCCACGTGTATCTTCACCCTGATCGCGAGATCGACGAAGGCGCGATTGCGGTCCACGGCATCACCCTGGATTTCCTCGCCGACAAACCGCGCTTCAAGGATGTCGCCGACGACTTCTTCGAGTTCATCAAAGACGCGCAGTTGATCATCCACAACGCGGCGTTCGACATCGGCTTCATCAACAACGAATTCGCCCTGCTCGGGCAGCGTGAGCGCGCCGACATCAGCGAACACTGCTCGGTGCTCGACACCCTGGCCATGGCGCGGGAACGGCATCCCGGCCAGCGCAACAACCTCGATGCCCTGTGCAAGCGCTATGGCGTGGACAACTCCGGTCGCGACCTACACGGCGCCTTGCTCGATGCCGAGATTCTCGCCGACGTCTACCTGACCATGACCGGTGGGCAGACCAACCTGTCCCTCGCCGGTGACGGCAGCGAAAGCGAAACCGGTGGCCGCGCCCATCCCACGCCGATCCGACGTCTGGGTGCCGATCGCGCGCTCACCCGGGTGATTCGTGCCAGCGAGGCCGAACTCGCCGCCCATGCGGCGCGGCTCGCGGTCATCGAGAAGTCCGCCGGCGCCCCGGCGCTCTGGACGCAGCTGGAGCAGGCGCCGGCCGAGGCGCTGAGCGAAGCCTGAAACGGCCGCGGCGAGTTATCGCCGCGCGACCTTTTCGTACAGCGGTCGCGGCCGGGGGTTCCTCCCGCCGGGGCGAGCCTCTACCCTGAGGCGACGGGCAGGGCGGACCTGCCGACCTCAGGGCGGTGACATGTACAAAGATCTGAAATTCCCCGTGCTCATCGTGCATCGCGACATCAAGGCCGACACGGTCGCCGGTGAACGCGTGCGCGGTATTGCCCAGGAACTGGCGCAGGACGGGTTCAGCATCCTTTCCACCGCCAGCTCGGCCGAAGGGCGCATCGTCGCCTCGACCCACCACGGCCTGGCCTGCATCCTGGTCGCCGCCGAGGGTGCCGGGGAGAACCAGCGCCTGCTGCAGGACGTCATCGAGCTGATCCGCCTGGCCCGCGTGCGCGCCCCGCAACTGCCGATCTTCGCCCTCGGCGAGCAGGTCACCATCGAGAACGCGCCCGCCGAGGCAATGGCGGACCTGAATCACCTGCGCGGGCTGCTCTACCTGTTCGAGGACACCGTGCCGTTTCTCGCCCGGCAGGTCGCGAGGGCCGCGCGCAACTACCTCTCAGGGTTGCTCCCGCCGTTCTTCAAGGCGTTGGTCGAGCACACCGCACAATCCAACTACTCCTGGCACACGCCCGGCCATGGCGGTGGCGTGGCCTATCGCAAGAGCCCCGTGGGCCAGGCGTTCCACCAGTTCTTCGGCGAGAACACACTGCGTTCGGACCTGTCCGTGTCGGTGCCCGAGCTCGGCTCGCTGCTCGACCACACCGGCCCGCTGGCCGAGGCCGAGGCCCGCGCCGCGCGCAATTTCGGCGCCGACCACACCTTCTTCGTGATCAACGGTACCTCGACGGCGAACAAGATCGTCTGGCACAGCATGGTCGGCCGCGACGATCTGGTGCTGGTCGACCGCAACTGCCACAAGTCGATCCTGCACTCCATCATCATGACCGGCGCGGTGCCGCTGTACCTGGTGCCGGAGCGCAACGAGCTGGGCATCATCGGGCCGATCCCGCTGTCCGAATTCAGCCGCGAGTCGATCCAGGCGAAGATCGACGCCAACCCGCTGACCCGAGGCCGGGCGCCGAAGGTCAAGCTCGCGGTGGTCACCAACTCCACCTACGACGGCCTCTGCTACAACGCCGAACTGATCAAGCAGACCCTCGGCGAAAGCGTCGAAGTGCTGCATTTCGACGAAGCCTGGTACGCCTACGCCGCGTTCCACGAGTTCTACGCCGGCCGCTATGGCATGGGCACGCGGCGCCATGAACAGGCGCCGCTGGTGTTCACCACACACTCCACGCACAAGCTGCTGGCGGCTTTCAGCCAAGCGTCGATGATCCATGTGCAGGACGGCGGCGTGCGCCAGCTGGACCGCGACCGCTTCAACGAAGCCTTCATGATGCACATCTCGACTTCGCCCCAGTACAGCATTATCGCCTCGCTGGACGTGGCCTCGGCGATGATGGAAGGGCCGGCCGGGCGTTCGCTGATCCAGGAAACCTTCGACGAAGCGCTGAGCTTTCGCCGCGCCCTGGCCAATCTGCAGCAGAGCCTGGGCGAGGACGATTGGTGGTTCAGCATCTGGCAGCCGCCCCTGGCGGAGGGTGCCGACAGCGCCACCACGGCCGACTGGCTGCTGGCGCCGGACGCCGACTGGCATGGCTTCGGCGAGGTTGCCGAGGACTACGTGCTGCTCGATCCGATCAAGGTCACCCTGACCACGCCTGGCCTCACCGCCGGCGGGCGCCTGGACGAACGCGGGATTCCGGCCGCGGTGGTCAGCAAGTTCCTCTGGGAGCGCGGACTAGTGGTGGAGAAGACCGGCCTCTATTCGATGCTGGTGCTGTTCTCGATGGGCATCACCAAGGGCAAGTGGAGCACCCTGGTCACCGAGCTGCTGGAGTTCAAGCGCCATTACGACGCCAACGTGCCGCTCAGCGAAGCCTTGCCTTCGGTCGCGCGCCAGGGCGGCACGCGCTACGCCGGGCTGGGCCTGCGCGATCTCTGCGACGAGTTGCATGGCTGCTACCGGGAAAACCGTACCGCCAAGGCGCAGAAGCGCATGTACACGATGCTGCCCGAACTGGCGATCAAGCCCGCGGATGCCTACGACAAGCTGGTGCGCGGCGACGTCGAAGCGGTGCCGATCGATCGGCTCGAAGGCCGTATCGCCGCGGTGATGCTGGTGCCGTATCCGCCGGGCATTCCGCTGATCATGCCGGGCGAGCGCTTCACCCCCGCGACCCGCGCGATCATCGACTACCTCGAGTTCGCCGGCACCTTCGACCGCAGCTTCCCCGGCTTCGATTCGGATGTGCACGGTCTGCAGCACGAGGATGGCGAGGCGGGGCGGGTCTACACCGTCGACTGCATCAAGGAATGACGTATCGGGCCGGCGGTGCCGACCTGGCAGGCGCGGCGGGATCGACTTTTGCGAGGCGCTTGTTGTTATAGTTGGCCGGCTACGCCGCCGCGCGCCTCGCCGCGCCCAACTGTCCGTTGTCGAGGATGACAGCCGTGTCCGACTACAAAGCCTTCCGCGTCGAAACCCAGGACAAGATCGCCCACGTGACGATCAACCGCGCGGAAAAAGTTAACGCGATGAACGCCGATTTCTGGACGGAAATCATCGACATCTTCCGCTGGATCGACGAGACCGACGACATCCGTGTGGTGATCGTATCCGGTGCCGGCAAGCACTTCTCATCGGGCATCGACCTGGCGATGCTGGCGTCGGTCGGCAGCGAGCTGGGCAAGGACGTCGGCCGCAACGCGCAGGTGCTGCGGCGCAAGATCCTGCAGTTGCAGGCCTCCTTCAACGCCGTGGACCAGTGCAGCAAGCCGGTGCTCGCGGCGATTCAGGGTTACTGCCTGGGAGGCGCCATCGACCTGATCAGCGCCTGCGACATGCGCTACTCGACTACCGATGCGCAGTTCTCCATCAAGGAGATCGACATGGGGATGGCCGCCGACGTCGGCACCCTGCAGCGCCTGCCGCGGATCATCGGCGACGGCATGATGCGCGAACTCGCCTTTACCGGGCGCAGCATCGATGGCGAGGAAGCGCGCCAGTTGGGCCTGGTCAACCGGACCTACGGCGACCAGCAGGCGTTGCTCGACGGGGTTTTCGCCATCGCCCGCGAGATCGCCGCGAAATCCCCGGTGGCCATTCGCGGCACCAAGGAAATGATCCGCTACATGCGCGATCACCGGGTCGACGACGGCCTGGAGTACATCGCGACCTGGAATGCCGCCATGTTGCAGTCTGCCGATCTACGCGTGGCCATGGCCGCGCAGATGACCAAGCAGAAAGCGGACTTCGCCGATTGAATTCGGTTTCGGACAGAGCGCCGGAGGCGCGATAGGCATGGCTGGAGCCACATCCCTCGGCTTGGTGCGCGACGAGCTGTTCGCCACCATGGAGGAGGCCGAGCATAGCCTCGAGCAGTTCATCACCGAGCGCGAGAACGTCAGCCTGCTGCAACAGGCGATCGAAAGCCTGCAGCAGGTTCGCGGGACGCTCAAGCTGATCGAGCTCACCGGCGCTGAAATGCTCGCCCAGGAGATTCAGCAGCAGGCGACCGACATTCCCGCGGGCGCCAGCGAGGTGCGCGACATCCAGTTGGCTGCGCTCAGCACCGCACTCTTCGTGCTGCGCCGCTACCTGGAGAACCTGGATGCGCACCGCGAGGAAATGCCGGAAGTCCTGCTGCCGGCGATCAACGATCTGCGCAAGGCCGGCAACCAGCCGCCGCTGCCGGAGAGTTTCTTTTTCAGTGTCCGCCTCGACCAGCCGCGTCCGCTGCGCGATGGGACGACCGGCGAAACGGTCGACCTGGCGGCCGAGGGTCGCCGGCTGCGGCAGATGTATCAGGTCGGGTTGCTTGGTTTCATCCGCGAGCAGAGTTCGGCCTCCAGCCTGCGCCTGATGCTGCGCGCGCTGACGCGACTCGACGGGCTGCTCGGCGACGATCCGCGTTCGCGACTTTGCTGGATCGCTGCGGCCGCGATCGAAGCCCAGGTCGACGGCCAGCTGTTACCGCGCAAATCACGCAAACAGCTGTTCGCCCGCATCGATCGCGAACTGCGCCAGTTGCTCGCCGCGCCCGATTACGAGGCGCCGCGCCTGTTGCTCAAGGAGATGCTCTACCTGGTCGCGCTGGCCGACACCCATGGTCCGCTGGCCGAACCGCTGCGCGAGATCTTCAGCCTCACCGCGCTGCCGTTCACCGACCACCTTCTCGAAGAGGAATACCAGCGCCTCACCGGCCCCGGCCAGGCGGTGATGCGATCGCTGTCTTCGGCGATCGGCGAGGAGCTCGCCAGCGTCAAGGACCTGCTCGACCTCATCGAGCGGGGCGCCGCCGACGAAGAGAGCCTGGGCAACCTGCACGCGCTGCTCGGCAAGTTGTCCAAGACCCTGGCGATGGTTGGCCTGACCTCCGCGGGCAACGCGCTGCAGACGCAACTGGCCGAGGTTTCTTCCTGGGTCGACCAGAATCCCGTTCCGGCCAATGCACTGCATGGTCTGGCCGATGCGGTGTTGTACGTGGAAGGCATGGTTGCCAGTCTTGACCGCGGCGAGCGGCGCGAAGCCCGTCCACGAGCCGTTCTCGGGGCCGACGCGCAGTCCTTCGCCATTCACCAGCTCGCGGAAGCGCGCATCCTGGTGATCGACGAAGCGCAGGCGTGCCTCGCGCTGGCCAAGCGGGCGATCACCGCCTACCTGGAATCCGAAGGAGACAAGATGCATCTGCTCAACGTCCCTGGAACGCTGCAGACCGCCCGCGGTGGATTGTGGTTCCTCGATCAGCCGCGAGCGGCGGCGATGATCGGCGCCTGCGCCGACTACATCCAGCGGCAGATGCTCGAAGCACCCGCGCGACCGTCGGAACAGATGCTGGAAACCCTCGCGGATGCCCTCGCCAGTCTCGAGTACTACCTGGAAGCGGGCACGCTGTTGCCCGATGAGCATTCAGAGGTGCTCGACCTCGCCGCCGATAGCGTTCGCGCCCTCGGCATGCCGGTGGCTGCCTGATGGGTAGCCGCTGGTGTGCCGGGTTGGTGGATGCCGGAGTCCCCGGTGGATGGGCGCTGGCCGCATCGCCCGATGGCTTTCTCTCGGACGCCAATGGCCTGCTGTTCCCCCGTGAATGGCTGAAGCGTCAGGAGCTGGCCAGGTTCGATGAGCACGGGATCGGTCAGTTCGACGGGCAACCGGTGTTCCTGCTGCAGGCGGACCAGCCGTTCGAGCTGCCTGGCGCGCACTGGCAGGGCTTGCGCCAGCTCATGATGCAGAGCGATGCCGAGCAGTTCCAGATGCTTGCCTACGCCAGCCAGATCGGCACCTGGGCCAGCCAGCACCGTTTCTGCGGCCGGTGCGGCGCGAGGATGCATCGGCATGCGGGCGAGCGCGCGATGCATTGCGTGGAGTGTGGGCTGCATCAGTACCCACGGATTTCGCCCAGCATGATCGTGCTGGTCACTCGGGGGGATGAGGTCCTGTTGGCACGCTCACCGCGCTTCGTAAGCGGTGTCTACAGCACGCTGGCGGGGTTCGTCGAACCGGGCGAGACGGTGGAGCAGTGTGTGGTGCGCGAAGTGCGCGAGGAAGTTGCCGTGGAGGTGCGAAACCTGCAGTACCTCGGCAGCCAGAGCTGGCCGTTCCCGCATTCGCTGATGCTCGGCTTTCATGCCGAGTACGCCGGTGGCGACATCGTTCCGCAACCTGGCGAGATCGAGGATGCGCAGTGGTTCAACCTGAACGACCTGCCACCGCTGCCCAACGCGAAGTCCATCGCGCGGTATCTGATCGATCTGTATATGGCTCGCCGTTCAGGCGGCGCCGATCCAGTGCTGCCAGACTAGCCGCGCGGTCAACGCCAACACCACCAGGATGAACACGGGGCGGATGAATCGGGCCCCGCCCTTGATCGCGGTGCGCGCCCCGATGAACGCGCCGAGCATCAACGCCAGGCCCATGCCGAGCCCGAGCGCCCAGGCCACCTGACCGGAACAGATGAACACCGCGAGCGCCGTGGCGTTGCTCACGAAGTTCATGCTGCGCGCCACGCCGCTGGCACGCAGCAGGTCGAGCGGGTACATCAGCAGGCTGCTGACCGTCCAGAACGCCCCGGTCCCCGGGCCGGCCACGCCATCGTAGAACCCCAGCCCAAGGCCTTGCGGCCATTGCCGTCCCTTGGCGATGGGCGCTGCGCTGCCCTCAAGGGCACCCTCCGGCACCTTGCCGAACAACAGGTACAGCCCGCAGCCGAACACGATCAGCGGAAGCAGTTGATTGAGCCAGCGTGCCGGCACCCAATGGGCGACGATCGCGCCGATCAGCGCGCCGATTGCGGTCGCCAGCAGTGCAATTCGCCATTCACCCGGATCGAAGAGCTTGCGCCGGTAAAAGGTGAAACCGGCCATTCCCGAACCGAAGGTGGCACACAGCTTGTTGGTGCCCAGAACCAGATGCGGCGGCAGGCCGACAGTGAGCAGCGCCGGCATCGTCAGCAGCCCGCCGCCGCCGGCGATCGCGTCGATGAAGCCGGCGAGGAAAGCGACCAGGGCGAGAATGACCAGGGTGCCGGGATCTACGGCGAGTTCGAAGGGAAATGGCATGGCGTCGAGGGCGGCCGAGTGGCGAAAACAGGCGCGCATGATGCCGCTATTCGACGTGAGAAGGAATCGGCCGCGGCGTATCGCCCGCGTCCGGCTCCCACGCCGGCACTTTGCTTCCGCCGGCGTTGACTAACGCAGGAGTCGAATGTCGTTTACTAGGGAAACTCATGAACAAACCGAACCTGGAACAGAAGGTCTTCCTGGCGCTGCTTTTGGTGGTTTCGCTGGCATTCGCCTGGATCCTGCTGCCGTTCTACGGCGCCGTGTTCTGGGCGGTGATTCTCGCCATCCTCTTCGGCCCGTTGCAGCGGCGCCTGCTCAAGCGCTTCGGCGGGCGACGCAACCTGACGACGCTGACCACGTTGCTGGTGAGCCTGCTGGTGGCGGTGCTGCCGGTGATCATCATCACCGCGCTGCTGGTGCAGGAGGGCGCCACGCTCTACCAGCGGATCGAAAGCGGCGACCTGAACGTCGGTGCCTATGTGGAACAATTCCGCGCGATGCTGCCGCATTTCGTTCAGAACCAGCTGGACCGCTTCGGCCTCAACGACCTCGGCAGCTTGCGTGATCGTCTTTCCAGCGGCGCACTCGCCGGCAGCCAGTTCCTCGCGACCAAGGCCTTCAGTTTCGGCCAGGGCACGTTCGAGTTCGTCGTGGGCTTCTTCGTGATGCTCTACCTGCTGTACTTCTTCCTGCGCGATGGCCCGGAGCTGGTTGCCCGCATCCGCCAGGCGATTCCGCTGAGCCAGAACCAGAAGCGCAAGCTGTTCAGCAAATTCACCCGGGTGGCGCGCGCGACGGTGAAGGGCAATATCGTCGTGGCGGCCACCCAGGGTGCGCTGGGCGGATTGATCTTCTGGTTCCTCGGCATTCCCAGCCCTCTGCTGTGGGGCGTGCTGATGGCGTTCCTATCGCTGTTGCCGGCGGTAGGGGCGGGCATCATCTGGACACCGGTGGCGATCTATTACCTGCTCAACGATCAGGTGACCCAGGGCGTGCTGCTGACCCTCTACGGCATCTTCGTCATCGGCCTGGTGGACAACATCCTGCGCCCGATCCTGGTCGGCAAGGACACCAAGATGCCGGACTACGTGGTGCTGGTGTCGACGCTGGGCGGACTGTCGCTGTTCGGGCTCAACGGTTTTGTCGTAGGCCCGCTGATCGCGGCGCTGTTCATGTCGGCATGGGGGCTGTTCACCGGGCCAGCCAGCGCGCCGTCGCCGCTGAGCGCCGAAATGCCCGTAGTGCCGCCCACGGAGCGACCCGGCTAGTGTCAGTTCCGGGCGATGCCGTGGCGTCGCAGCTTGCGATACAGCGTGTTACGGCTGATGCCCAGGGCCTGGGCGCTGCGAGTCATGTGCCAGTGCTCTCCGTCGAGGGTGGCGAGCAGTACTTCACGCTCGGCTTCGGCCAGCGGGGCGGTGCTGGGCAGCGGTGCGACGGACATTTCCGGTTGCACCGCGCGCAGATCCTCCAGTTCGATGCGTCCGTTATCGGCTAGCGCCACCAGCGCACGCAGCAGGGTGCGCAATTGGCGCACATTGCCCGGCCAGGGCTGTACGAGCAGCGCCTGGAGGGCGTCCGGAGCCAGCTGTAGTGGTTCGCCGGCGGTTTCTTCGCTCAGCAACTGTTCGATCAGTTCGGCCTTGTCGCTGCGCTCACGCAGCGGTGGCAAGCTGATCTGCAGGCCGGCGAGCCGGTAGTAGAGGTCTTCGCGAAACTTCCCCTCGGCGATCATTGCCGGCAAATCGCGGTGGCTCGCACTGACCAGCCTCACGTCCAGCGGCAATGCCTGCGATGCGCCGAGCGGCTGGACCTGGCGGGACTCGAGCACGCGCAGCAGGCGGGTCTGCATGGCCAGCGGCATGTCGCCGATTTCGTCGAGAAAGAGGATGCCCCCGTTGGCCTGCAGGAGCTTGCCGGTCATGCCGTCCTTGTGCGCACCGGTGAAGCTGCCGCCGCGGTAGCCGAACAGCTCGCTCTCGATCAGGCTTTCCGGAATCGCCGCGCAATTAATTGCCACGAACGGCTTGCCGGCGCGCGAACCGTTGCGATGCAACGCGGCGGCGAAGGCATCCTTGCCGGTGCCGGTTTCACCGTGCAGCAGCACCGGTACGTCGCGCTCCAGCACGCGGCTGGCACGTCCGAAGGCTTCACGCAGGCGCGGATCGGCCAGGCACGGGGCAGCCGCGCCTGAGGGAGCCTGGCTGTTTCCTCTGGACGGCCTCGCCGTCGGTGCGGGGCGGGCGAGTTGGCCATGCAGCAAACGGCCATCACGCGTGCGCAACGCCAGGCAACCACCGGCATCGCCGGGTAACGGGTCAAGCAGGCGCTCGACGGACAGCTCGAAGAGATGTTCCAGCGGACGGCCAAGCAGCGCTTCCCGCGTTTCGCCCAACAGGCTCAGCGCCGCTTCGTTGAGCGCCTCGATGTGGCCACGTTCGTCGAAGGCCAGCAGGCCCTCACTGAGCATGCCCAGATACTCGGGCCGCGCATGCAGGCGCAGCAGGCGTCGGCCGTTGCAGGTCTGCACGAAGTAGGCGCCTTCGATCAGCTTGGCGGACAGGCTGGTCAGCGCCATGGTCTGATAGTTGTTGCGCCCGGTCGGCTCGTCCCGGCAGGTGGAAACGTTGAGCACCGCAAGCGGCTCGCCATATGGGTCGAGGATCAGGCTGGCGGAGCAGGTGAGACCGGTATGACGTCCGTGGAAGTGTGCGTCGCGACGGATCGTCAGCGGCTGGCGCTCCACCAGGCAGGTGCCGACACCGTTGGTGCCTTCGGTCGCCTCGTCCCACACCGCGCCCAGCCATAGGCCTGCGCGTTGGAAGTCGTCGCGCTCGGCGTCCCGGGCCAGGCTATCTATGACCACGCCCTGGGTGTCGGTCAGAAGGATCGCGTGGTCGCTGCCGCCCAGTTGCTGATGCAGGCTGTTCATCTGCCAGCGGGCGATGGCAATGATCCGCTGCAGACGTTCGCGGCATTCGTTCAGCCGCGGACCTTCCATCACGTAAGGCGCGTGCAGGCGGGAAGGATCGAGGTGGTGCTGCTCCAGGCAGCGTCGCCAGGAACGCGCGATGGCCGGGTCGCTGGCTGGCCCCTGGATGGGTGGCAGGCCTTCACCAAAGCGCAGGACCTGCTGCGCGTGCTGATGGATCGTGTTCATTCTTGTTGTTCTCCGAAGCGGTGCCGCAGCGGGTGCCGGCCCAGCATAGGACAAAATGTCGCTCCAGGCATACAGGTCATCGGCGGTACGAGGTGTCATTGGGGGTGTCTCGAATCTGGTACATCGAGGGTACCCAGGCTCCATTGCGTTAGGCTGCAGGCCGCGTCAGCCGGGGCCTTGCCTCTTCTGGCCTCGCTCTTGCTCATGTTCTTGCGGGTTCCGCCCATGACAACAACAAGATCAGGAGAACACCCATGCGTTACGCAGTCCCCAACACCCCTGGCGCCGTCGTTACCCTCAAACCCCGCTACGGCAACTACATCGGTGGCGAGTTCGTGCCGCCGGTGGAGGGCCAGTACTTCACCAACACCTCGCCGGTGAACGGCTCGGTGATCGGCGAGTTCCCGCGTTCCTCGGCCG
>NZ_DJTK01000076.1:0-135114 GCF_002438225.1 Pseudomonas sp. UBA6310
GCGGCGTGTCGCGATAGACCAGACTGACCAGCTCCAACTGCTTGGCATGCGCCGCCGGGGCGAGAATCGTCAGGGTGTCCTGGAGCAGGTCGCGCAGGTTGAACGGCAGGTTCTCCAGCATCAGCTTGCCGGCCTCGATCTTCGAGAAGTCGAGGATCTCGTTGATGATGCCGAGGAGGTTCTCCGCGGATTTCTCGATGGTGCCCAGGTAGTCATGCTGGCGCGAGGTCAGCTCGCTCTTCTGCAGCAGGTTAGTGAAGCCGAGGATGCCATTGAGCGGGGTGCGGATCTCGTGGCTCATGTTGGCGAGGAATTCGGACTTGATGCGGCTGGCCTCGATCGCTTCCTTGCGCGCCAGGTCCAGCTCAATGTTCTGGATCTCGATGGTCTCCAGGTTCTGCCGGACGTCCTCGGTGGCCTGGTCGATGCTGTGCTGCAGTTCCTCGCGGGCGCTCTGCAGCGATTGCGCCATGCTGTTGATGCCCTCGGCGACCTGGTCCAGTTCGCGGCTGCGCAGCGGCGGCAGGCGGGTTTCCAGATGGCCGTCCTTGAGCTGCGCAACGGCCTGGCGGATTAGCAGAAGGGGTTCATTGATGGTGCGCCCCATGCGCAGCGCGAGCAGCGCGGTCACCCCGAGGCCCGTGACGATCAGCAACAGGCTGGCGAGCAGGCTGCGGTAGCCGCGCAGCAGGGTGCCCTGGTGCGACAGCTCGACCTCGACCCAGCCGAGCAGGCGCTCGTCTCCAGTCGGGTCGACGTCGCCGCCGAGTGCGCGATGGCGGTTGAATACCGGCAGGAGAAAGCGCGTGGCGTCGTTGCCGCTGTTCAGCGACAGGCGATTGCCGTCGCCATCGGGCATCAGGTTGAGCATGCCCGGCCCGGCGTGGGCCAGGCGGGCGCGGTCGGAACCCAGAAAGCTCACCGCGCGCACGTCGGGATTCTCCAGGGCGTCGTCGGCGATCCGTTCGAGCTGCGCGCTGTCGCGCCGTGCCAGCGAGGCTGCGGCCAGCGGCGCCAGCTGCTCGGCGATCATCTGCCCGCGCTGGAGCAACTGGGATTGCAGGTCGGAAAGCTGCATCCAGGTGAAGTAGCCGCCCAGCATCAGCGCCAGGAGGCTGGTGGGCAGCAGCGTCAGCAGCAGGACACGTCCCTTTATCCCCAAATCCGTCAACACGATGATCGGCCCCCGCTCGGTGGTGTGTGCAATGCGCCGCGATTCCCTGGGCACTAACGATCGACGGCGATGTAGAATCGTTCTCATTTGATCTCGGGCCGTCTCCATGCAGTCTATCAGTCTCGTTTCCCCCCGCATTCCGCTGATTGCGGACGACCCGATCTGGTGGCCACGGAGAGGGATGAATCGATGAAGCGCGTTCTGTGGCTTTCCCTTCTGCTGTGCCTGGGCATCGCCGCTCCGGTACAGGCCAAGCCCGACCTGAGCGAGAAGCTCGGCCCGACGATCGCCGAGCGTGGCTCGGCCTTCTACCGTTTCGAGACCCTGGAGATGCACTCGGCGGACCGTGCGCGGCACTACCGCATCTGGGTCGGCGTGCCCCGGCGACCGGCGCCCCGGACCGGCTATCCGGTGATCTACCTGCTCGACGGCAACGCCGCCATGGCCGCGCTGGACGAGAAGCGCCTGGGCGAGCTGGACCGACAGGGCCCGCCGGTGCTGGTGGCGATCGGTTACGCCACCGACCTGCGCTTCGACGTGGTCGCCCGGGCCTACGACTACACGCCGCCGATGCCGGGCGTGGCGCACGTCATCGACGACCTCTCCCGTGACCGCCAGGGCGGCGGGGCGGACCGGTTCCTCGACCTGCTGGAGCAACGCATCAAGCCGGCGGTGGCCGAACGCGCGCCGCTCGACAGGTCGCGGCAGACGCTCTGGGGCCATTCCTACGGCGGGTTGCTGGTGCTGCACTGCCTGTTCACCCGGCCGCAGAGCTTCCAGTTCTACGCCGCCGCCGATCCGTCGCTGTGGTGGCAGAAGGGGTTCGTCCTCAGCGAGGAGAAGGCGTTCGCCAGCCGAGAGAACAGGCCGAAGCGCCTGCTGCTGATGCACGGCGAGGCCCCGGCCGATGGCGGCACGCCGCCAGGGGTGGACGACAAGGTGATCCAGGCACGCCGCGAGGCCCAGACCGCGGTGCCGCCGGACGCCATCGCGCAGTTGGCCGGGCGCCTGGCGCAACGGCCGGGCATGCAGGTCGGCTATCGCGGCTTTCCCGGCATGGGCCACGGTCCGCTGCTGCCGGTTTCGCTCGATCTGGCGCTGCAACTGGCGGTGGGCAGGACGCCGGCGGAACTGGCTCGGGACGGCGAGTGAGACCGGTCGCGAGCCTGCCGGAAGCCTCCGTCATTGATCTGATACAAATATCTGGCGTTTGAGAACGATTATTGTCTGCCGCCCCGGTTATCCTTTCGCCCCGCGTCTTCGCCTGTTTCTAGAGCAAGGAAATGGTCATGCCCCATGCGTTCCTCCCGACTTCCCGTTCGCTCCAGCGGGCCGCCGCAGCGCTGCTCGGCGCTTGGGTGATGGTCTTCGCTGTGCATGCCGAAGCGGCCGCGCGGACCTTGGACACCGCTTACGGCGCGGTCAGCCTGGACGGCACGCCCCAGCGGGTGGTGGTGCTCACGGAGACGGCGCTGGACACCGCGCTGGCGCTGGGCGTGAAGCCGGTCGGCACGCTCGCCACGCGCGGCGGCAGCGGTGTTGCCAACTACCTGAAGGACAAGGCCGGGCCCATCGCGATGGCCGGTACGAGCCGCGAGGTGAACCTGGAAGCGGTGCTGCAACTGCAGCCCGACCTGATCCTCGCCGCGCCGGACCTGACCCGCGACCTCTACGCCAAGCTCAGCCTGATGGCGCCGACCCTGGTGCCCAAGGGCAATTCCTTCGACGCCTGGCAGGAGGTCACCACCTTCTACGCCGAGGCCCTCGGCAAGCGGGCCGAGGCCGAGGCCTATCTCGAGCAGGTCAATGCACGCATCGCCGCGCTGAAGACCGAGATCAGGCCGGGCGTCGTCGCCTCCGTGGTGCGCTGGAACCCGCAGGGGCCGATCCTCATGTCCAACCGCCTGTTCGTCGGCCAGTTGCTTGGCCAGCTGGGCTTCGAGAGCACGGCGCTGGCGCGCTCGCTGACCGAGAAACCGCACAGCGACACCCTGAGCCTGGAGAACCTCTCGCAGGTGGACGGCGACTGGCTGTTCCTCGCCACCCTCAATCCGGACGGCGACAAGGCCTTGCAGCAGGCGCGCCGCCAGCCGGCCTTCGAGCGGCTGAACGCGGTGAGCCACGGCAAGCTGCTGAGCGTCGACGGCCAGGTCTGGAGCAGCGGTTCCGGGCCGCTGGCCGCGCAGATAGTGCTGGATGACGTGGAGAAGGCGCTGCGCGACTGATGTCCCCGTGTCGTTCCCCCGTCCCGCTGACGGTTCCCGCCGCGCTGCTGCTCAATGGCGGCGCGCTGCTCGTGCTGTGCCTGGCCAGCCTGCTGTTCGGCGCCGGCAACGTCGACCCGCTGCAAGGCGTGCAGACGCTGCTGGGGCAGGGCACTGACGATGCGCGCTTCGTGGTCTTCGAGCTGCGCCTGCCGCGAACCCTGCTCGGCCTGCTGGTCGGTGCGGCGCTCGGCGCGGCCGGCGTGGTGCTGCAGGCGGCGACCCGCAACCCGCTGGCCGAGCCGGGATTGCTCGGCGTCAGCGCCGGCGCCTCGTTCGCCGTGGTGCTGGCGATCGGCCTTGGCGCCAGCGCGGCGACCCTCAACCTCGGCGTCGCCATCGGTGGGGCGCTGGTCGGCTGCCTGCTGGTGCTGCTGGTGACCCAGGCGCGCGGGCTGGGCAACGACCCGGTACGCCTGGTGCTGGCCGGCGCCGCGTTCTCCGGCATCCTCTCGGCGCTGAGCAGCCTGATTCTGCTGCAGGACCAGCGCAGCGCCGACGAAATCCGTTTCTGGATCATCGGCGCACTGGCCGGCCGGCCGCAGGACGTGCTGGGCTGGAGCCTGCCCGGCCTGCTGCTCGGCCTGCTGGTGCTGCTGCCGATTATCCGTCCGCTGGCCGCCCTGGCCCTCGGCGAGAAAATGGCCCGCGGCCTCGGCCATCATCCGGCGGCGATCCGCCTGGCCGCGCTGGCCGGCGTCGCGCTGCTGGTGGGCACCGCCACCGCCGCCGCCGGGCCGATCGCCTTCGTCGGCCTGATCGTTCCGTTCATTGCGCGGCGCCTGGTCGGGCCCGACATCCGCCGCACCTTCGGCCTGTCGTTGCTGCTCGGGCCGGCCATCGTGCTGTTCGCCGACACGCTGTCGCGGTTGATCGTGAGGCCCTACGAGTTGCCTATCGGAGTGGTCACCGCCTTCGTCGGCGCGCCGATCCTGATCGCCGTGGTGCGCAGTCACCGGTTGCCAACGCTATGAACGCCCGGCCTCTGCATGCGCCGGCCGGCCATTGGCTGCTGGCCGTCGGGCCCTGGCGCGTTCTGTTCAACCGGCGCGGCTTGCTGGTCGGGCTGGCGCTGGGCCTGGCGCTGCTGGCGATGGCGGCGATCAGCCTGGCCTCGGGCAGCGCGCTGTTGTCGCCGTGGAGCGCGGTGCAGGCCACCTTCGGCCAGGGCGAGCCGATGCAGGTCTTCCTGGTGCGCGAGCTGCGCCTGCCGCGCCTGGCCGCCGGCGTGCTCACCGGGCTGACTTTCGGCGTCGCCGGCTGCCTGCTGCAGACGCTGGCGCGCAATCGCCTGGCCACGCCGGGCGTGATCGGCATCGACGAGGGCGCCACCGCGTTCGCCGTCGCCTCCATTGTCGCCGTGCCGACCAGCCTGGCGCCGTCGATGCTCGCTCTGGTTGGCGCGGCGACGGCGGCCGCCCTGGCCTTCGGTCTGAGTGCGGGCGCCGGAGCGCGCGGCTACCGGTTCATCGTGGTCGGCATCGCCATCGGCGCGGTGTTCGGCGCGCTGACCAACCTGATGCTGGCGCGCACTGACATGGACGCCGCCAACCAGGCTTATCCGTGGACTGTCGGCAGCCTCAACGCGCGCCCCGCGCAGGCGGTCTGGCTGCTCGCGGCGGGGTTGGCGGTATGCCTGCCGCTGGCCAAGTACCTGGGGCGAGCGCTGGACCTGATGCGCTTCTCCGACAGCGTCGCGGTCGGCCTCGGCGTGCGCCTGGGTGCCATGCGCCTGCTCACGCTGATCGTCACGGTGGCGCTCACCGCGCTTGGCGTGGCGGTCGCCGGCCCGGTCGGGCTGATCGCCCTGGCCGCGCCGGAAATGGCCCGCTACCTGAGCGGCCATCGCGGCGTGCCGGTGCTCAACGCCGGGCTCGCTGGCGCGCTGCTGATGCTCGGCGCCGACTGGGCCGGGCGCACCCTGCTGGCGCCGGTGGAAATCCCGGTCGGCGTGGTCACCGCCATCGTCGGCGGCCCCTATCTGTTGTGGATACTGTTGCGCCAGCCGGCGCGGAGGCTGACATGAGCCACCCCGAATCCCCGCTCATCGGCCGGTCGAGCGCCACGGCGACCCTCGAGGCCCAGGCGCTGAGCCTGGGCTACGGCGACACGCCGATCGTGCGCGAGCTGTCGCTGCGCATTCCGCCGGGCAAGGTCACCGCCATCGTCGGGCCCAACGGCTGTGGCAAGTCGACCTTGCTCGCCGGCCTGTCGCGCCTGCACAAGCCGAGCGCCGGCGCGGTGCTGCTCAACGGCGCCGCCATTGGCAGCCAGCCGTCACGCGAGGTGGCGCGGTTGCTGGCGTTGCTGCCGCAGGACGCGACCGCGCCGGACGGCCTCAGCGTGTCCGAGCTGATCCGTTTCGGCCGCCAGCCGCACCAGGGCATCCTGCGCCAGTGGTCGGCCGAGGATCAGGCCATCGTCGAGGAGGCGCTGCGCGTCGCCGACCTGGTCGAGCTGGCCGAGCGGCCGCTGGAGTCGATGTCCGGCGGCCAGCGCCAGCGCGCCTGGATCGCCATGGCGGTGGCGCAGCAAACGCCGCTGCTGCTGCTCGACGAGCCCACCTCGGCCCTCGACCTGGGGCACGCCATCGAAGTTTTCGAGCTGATTCGCGGGCTGGCCGCGGCGGGCAAGACGGTGGTGATGGTGGTGCACGACCTCTCCAGCGCATGCCGCTACGCCGATCATCTGGTGGCGATGAAGGACGGGCGGATCGTCGCCGAGGGCGCACCGGGCGAGATCGTCACTCCTGAGTTGGTGGAGCAGCTGTACGACGTGCAGTGCATGCTGCTGCGCGATCCGCACAGCGGCACGCCGTTGATCGCCGGTGTGAGTCGCCGCCCGCGCTGATCGGCCTGCCGGTTCATTGCGTGCGTCGTCGCGGTGGGGCGGCGCCGGGTTTGCCGGTATCATAGGCGCCTTCTTTTCGCCGTTCGGATCGTCGAGCCCATGACTCCGCAGTTCCCCACGATCGCCGATTGCATCGGAAACACGCCTCTGGTCCGCCTGCAGCGCCTGCCCGGCGAAACCAGCAACACCCTGCTGGTGAAGCTCGAGGGCAACAACCCGGCCGGCTCGGTGAAGGACCGCCCGGCGCTGTCGATGATCACCCGCGCCGAGCTGCGCGGCGACATCCAGCCCGGCGATACGCTGATCGAAGCCACCTCCGGCAATACCGGGATCGCCCTGGCCATGGCCGCCGCGATCAAGGGCTACCGGATGATCCTGATCATGCCGGACAACTCCACCGACGAACGCAAGTGGGCGATGACCGCCTACGGCGCCGAGCTGATCCTGGTGAGCAAGGAGGAGGGCATGGAAGGCGCCCGCGACCTTGCCGAGCGGATGCAGCGCGAAGGCCGGGGCAAGCTGCTCGACCAGTTCGCCAACGGCGACAACCCGCAGGCGCACTACACCGGCACCGGCCCGGAGATCTGGCGGCAGACCGCCGGCACCATCACCCACTTCGTCAGCTCCATGGGTACCACCGGCACCATCATGGGCACCTCGCGTTACCTCAAGGAACAGAACCCGGCGATCGAGATCGTCGGCCTGCAGCCGATGGAGGGCTCGGCGATCCCCGGCATCCGGCGCTGGCCGCAGGAATACCTGCCGAAGATCTACGACGCCACGCGCGTCGACCGGGTCGTCGACATGGCGCAGAGCGAAGCCGAAACCGTGATGCGCCGCCTGGCCCGCGAGGAAGGCATCTTCTGCGGCGTCTCGTCCGGCGGCGCGGTGGCGGCGGCCTTGCGCCTGTCGCGCGAAGTCGAGAACGCGGTGATCGTGGCCATCGTCTGCGACCGCGGCGACCGCTACCTGTCCACCGGTGTGTATGAACAGCCCTGATCCGCGGAGCGCGCGCTGATGGCCAAGCGTGGCGGCCTGCGTTTTCAGCCCAGTGGCGGCGCGCGCAGCGTGCAGGTGCCGACCGGCAAGAAGCAGCAGCTGAGCATCGAGCGTCTCGCCCACGACGGGCGCGGCATCGCCTTTCTCGACGGGCGCACCTGGTTCGTCGCCGGTGCGCTGCCGGGCGAGCGGGTCGAGGCGCGGGTGCTCGGCGCGCGCAGCCAGGTGGTCGAGGCACGCGTCGAACGCGTGCTCGAGGCCGTGCCGCTGCGCCGTGTCGAGCCCTGCAAGCACGCGCGCCAGTGCGGTGGCTGCAGCCTCCAGCACCTGCCCCATGCCGAGCAGCTGGCGCTGAAACAGCGCACCCTCGACGAGCAACTGACGCGCACCGCGCAGCTGCAGCCGGAGCAGTGGGCCGCGCCGCTGAGCGGGCCGGAGTTCGCCTACCGGCGCCGTGCCCGCATCGCCGTACGCTGGGACGCGCGGGCCTCGCGGCTGGAGGTCGGCTTCCGCGAGGCGTCCAGCCAGAACATCCTTTCCATCGACGAATGCCCGGTGCTGGTACAGCCCTTGCAGCCGATCGTGCGCGCGTTACCGCAGGTGCTGCGTGCGCTGGACAAACCCCAGGCGATCGGCCACGTGGAAATCTTCAGCGGCACCGCCGAGGCGCTGCTGGTGCGGCACACGGCGGTGCTCGGCGAGGCCGATCTGCAACGCTTGCAGGCGTTCTGCGCCGATCACGCCGCGCAGCTCTGGCTGCAGGGCACGGGCGAGCCGCAGGCGTTCATGGCCGGGCAGGAGCTGGGTTACCGCCTGGAGGACTGGGATCTGCAACTGGATTTTCGCCCCGGCGATTTCGTCCAGGTCAACGCGCCGGTGAACCAGGCGATGGTTGCCCAGGCCCTGGAATGGCTGGCGCTGCAGCCTGGCGAGCGGGTCCTCGACCTGTTCTGCGGGCTGGGCAATTTCGCCCTGCCGCTGGCGCAGCGGGTGCGTGAAGTGGTAGCGGTGGAAGGCGTGGCGCAGATGGTCGAGCGCGCGCAGGGTAACGCGCGGCGTAACGGTCTGGGCAACGTGCACTTTTTCCAGGCCGACTTGTCGAAGCCGCTTGCCGAGGCGCCCTGGGCGCAGCAGGGCTTCGACGCGATTCTGCTGGACCCCCCGCGCGATGGCGCGTGGGATGTGGTGCGGCACCTGGCCGAGCTGGATGCCGATCGGGTGCTGTACGTGTCGTGCAATCCGGCGACTCTGGCGCGCGATGCAGCCGAGCTGGCCCGTCAGGGCTACCGGATGCGGCGCGCCGGCATCCTCGACATGTTCCCGCAGACGGCGCATGTCGAGGCGATGGTTTTATTCGAGAGGAGCGGGAAGCTCCGGTAATCCGTGCGGTCCAATTTTCCGGACCGACGTTTTCGACGTGTTCGGCACGTCGTGGGGATAGGCGAAATGGTACAGGTCAGAGCGCATCAGCCGATCAATACCGACGGCAGCATCAATCTGGAGGCGTGGCTGGACCACGTCATCGGTCTCGACCCGGCGCTGGATCGCGACGCCATGCGCGAGGCCTGCGAGTTCGCCCGCCAGGTAGAGCAGCAGGCGAATGCCGCGCAGAACCTCTGGGTCGAAGGCACGTCGAGCTTTCAGACCGGCCTGGAAATCGCCGAAATCCTCGCCGACCTCAAGCTCGACCAGGACTCGCTGATCGCCGCAGTGCTCTATCGCGGCGTTCGCGAGGGGCAGATCCAGCTTCCCGACGTCAACCAGCGCTTCGGCCCCGTGGTCGCCAAGCTGATCGAGGGCGTGCTGCGCATGGCGGCGATCAGCGCCAGCCTCAACCCGCGCCAGTCGCTGGTGCTCGGCACCCAGGCGCAGGTGGAGAACCTGCGCAAGATGCTGGTGGCGATGGTCGACGACGTGCGCGTCGCGCTGATCAAGCTCGCCGAGCGCACCTGCGCCATCCGTACCGTGAAGAATGCCGACGACGAGAAGCGCCACCGCGTCGCCCGCGAGGTCTTCGACATCTACGCGCCGCTGGCGCACCGCCTGGGCATCGGCCATATCAAGTGGGAGCTGGAGGACCTGTCGTTCCGCTACCTCGAGCCCGAGCAGTACAAGCAGATCGCCAAGCTGCTGCACGAGCGACGCCTGGACCGCGAGCAGTACATCACCACGGTGATGGACCAGTTGCGTGCCGAGCTGGCCGCCACCGGGATCAAGTCCGACATCAGCGGGCGCGCCAAGCACATCTATTCGATCTGGCGGAAGATGCAGCGCAAGGGCCTGCAATTCAGCCAGATCTACGACGTCCGCGCGGTGCGCGTGCTGGTCCCGGAAATCCGCGACTGCTACACCGCGCTCGGCATCGTGCACACCCTCTGGCGGCACATCCCCAAGGAATTCGACGACTACATCGCCAACCCCAAGGAGAACGGCTACCGCTCGCTGCACACCGCGGTGATCGGCCCGGACGGCAAGGTGCTGGAAGTGCAGATCCGCACCCATGCCATGCACGAGGAAGCCGAGCTGGGCGTGTGCGCGCACTGGCGCTACAAGGGCACCGACCTCAAGGCCACGTCCAGCCATTACGAGGAGAAGATCTCCTGGTTGCGCCAGGTGCTCGAATGGCACGAGGAACTGGGCGACATCGGCGGGCTGGCCGAACAGCTGCGCGTCGACATCGAGCCGGACCGGGTCTACGTGTTCACCCCCGACGGCCACGCCATCGACCTGCCGAAAGGCGCCACGCCGCTGGATTTCGCCTACCGCGTGCACACCGAGATCGGCCACAACTGCCGGGGCGCGAAGATCAACGGGCGCATCGTGCCGCTCAACTACAGCCTGCAGACCGGCGAACAGGTGGAGATCATCACCAGCAAGCAGGGCTCGCCGAGCCGTGACTGGCTGAACTCCAACCTCGGCTACATCACCACCTCGCGGGCGCGGGCGAAGATCGTCCACTGGTTCAAGCTGCAGGCCCGCGACCAGAACGTTGCCGCCGGCAAGGGCCTGCTGGAGCGCGAGCTGAACCGCCTGGCGCTGTTGCAGGTGGATTACGAGCGGCTGGCCGAGAAGGCCAACATGAAGACCGCCGAGGACATGTTCGCCGCCCTCGGCGCCGGCGACCTGCGCCTGGCGCAACTGATCAACCATGCCCAGCAACTGGTCGAGCCGGAACGCGGCTCCGAGCAGTTGGAGCTGATCCCGCGCAAGCATGGCGGCAACAAGCCGGGTCGCCGCGGCGACATCCAGATCCAGGGCGTCGGCAACCTGTTGACGCAAATGGCCGGCTGCTGCCAGCCGCTGCCGGGCGATCCCATCGTCGGCTACATCACCCAGGGCCGCGGCGTCAGCATCCATCGCCAGGATTGCGCCTCGGTGCTGCAACTGGAAAGCCGCGAACCGGAGCGGATCATCCAGGTCAGCTGGGGCCCGGTGCCGGTGATGACCTATCCGGTGGACATCGTCATTCGCGCCTACGACCGTTCCGGCCTGCTGCGCGACGTCTCCCAGATGCTGCTCAACGAGCGCATCAACGTGCTGGCGGTGAACACCCGCTCGAACAAGGAAGACAACACCGCATCGATGTCGCTGACCATCGAGATTCCCGGCCTGGACGCCCTCGGCCGTCTGCTCGGGCGCCTCTCGCAGTTGCCCAACATCATCGAAGCCCGCCGTCACCGCGTCGGCGGCTGACGGTCTCCGCGCTCCAGGACATTCCGATGTACCGACTCGACGACCTTCTGCACCTGATGGCGCGCCTGCGCGACCCGCAACACGGCTGCCCGTGGGACCTCAAGCAGGACTACGCGAGCATCGTCCCGCACACCATCGAAGAGGCCTACGAGGTCGCCGACGCCATCGAGCGCGGCGATTTCGCCCACCTGCCCGGTGAGCTGGGCGACCTGCTGTTCCAGGTCGTCTACTACAGCCAGCTGGCGCGCGAAGAAGGGCGCTTCGAGTTCGCCACGGTGGTCGACGGCATCGTGCGCAAGCTGGTGCGCCGCCACCCGCACGTGTTTCCCGACGGCGACCTGTATGGCGCGCCGGACATGGCTCGCCTGGAAGAGGCGGCGATCCGTCAGCGCTGGGAGCAGATCAAGGCCGAGGAGCGCGCCGAGGTCGCTTCCGCGCCGCAGCAACTGTCGCTGCTCGACGACGTACCGGCAGCGCTGCCGGCGTTGTCGCGCGCGGCCAAGCTGCAGAAACGCGCGGCCCACGTCGGCTTCGACTGGCCGGAGGCGCTGCCGGTGGTCGACAAGGTCCGCGAGGAACTCGACGAAGTGCTCGAGGCGATGAGCGAGAACGACCCACGGGCGATCGCCGAGGAAGTCGGCGATCTGCTGTTCGTCGCGGTCAACCTGGCCCGGCATCTCAAGGTCGACCCTGAAGCCGCGCTGCGCGGCGCCAACGCCAAGTTCGAGCGGCGTTTCCGCTTCATCGAGCAACGGTTGCGCGAACGCGGCCGCCCCATCGAGGCGTGCAGCCTCGACGAGCTGGATGCGCTCTGGGGCGAGGCGAAGAAGCAGGAGAAAGCAGCGGCCCTTTGAGCCCACTGCGCGGCGAACACAAAGCCGGTGGATGTCGCTTTTCACATCCACCACAATCCCCCGGGTGGCGCGATGAAGCGCGCGCCAGCCCAAGTCCAATTCAATTCACGACGAGCCGAAACATGAGTCTTTCCCTACGCGATCAGTTGCTCAAAGCCGGGCTGGTCAACGAGAAGCAGGCCAAGCAGGCCGGCAAACAGAAGCAGAAGCAGGTCCGCCTGGAGAAGAAGAACCAGGTGGAAAAGGACGACTCGCAGCGCCAGGCCGCCCTGCAGGCGCAGGCCGAGAAGCTTGCCCGCGACCAGGAGCTGAACCGCCAGCAGCAGGAAAAGGCCGAGCAGAAGGCCCGCGCGGCGCAGATCAAGCAACTGATCGAGTCCTCTCGGCTGCCCAAGCTGACCACCGAGGATTACTACAACTTCGTCGACGAGAAGAAGGTCAAGCGCCTTTCGGTGAACAACCTGATGCGCGACAAGCTCAGTCGCGGGTCGCTGGCCATCGTCCGGCATGGCGGCGGCTACGAGGTGATTCCGCGCGAAGCGGCGCTGAAGATCCAGGAGCGCGACCCGCAGCGCGTGGTGCAGCTCAACGTGCAGACCGAAGCGCCGGATGCCGACGATCCCTATGCCGCCTACCAGATTCCCGACGACCTGATGTGGTGAGGCAGGGCGCGGCCTCGGGGGCCGCGCCTGTGTCTTGTAGGAAGGAGTGGGGTGAAACGAATCGCTCCCCCGGACGGAGGAGCGAGGAGGCGAATCAGTCGCGGCGGCCTTCGACCTTGCGGCCGTCGACGTCGCCCTCGGCGAGCATGATCTGGTATTCCTTACCGTCCTTTTCCACCTGCTGCAGGCTGACCAGCAGGTAATCCCAGTCCTTGGCGAACCAGAGCACGGTCTTGCGGTTGCTCTGGGTGGGGTCGCGCACGCGCTCCACCTTGATCGCATCCAGCAGGCCGGCGCGGGTGCGCACCACTTCCTCGCCCAGCACGCGGAAGTCGTAGGTCTCCACTTCGTCGCCGTCGACCACCTGGTAGCTCATGCTCTTCTTGCCGGCGGCCACGTCGTATTGCAGCGCCAGCTGGTAGGTCGACTTGTCGAGCATCCCGCGGTTCAGCGGCACGCGCAGCTGGTTGCCGCGGTCGCTGCCGATGATCTGCTTTTCGTTCCAGTCGAAATCCTGCTCGACGGTCTTGCCCTTGCCCAGGCCGCTGCGGTCGAAGCGGTAGGTCAGTGGCACGAAGAGGTCCGCGTCCTGGCGGAAGGTGCTTTCCTCGGTGAGGCTGGCAACCAGCATCGAGGCCTTGAAATTGAGCAGCCAGCGGTTGTCGCCGTCGGCCTTGAGGCTGCGCTCGGCGGTGCCGCTCATGGGCAGCTGCTTCCAGTCGGCGGTGTAGCTGGCGGAGAACGGCTTCAGCTCGTAAGCCTGTACCTGCAAGGCGAGCAGGGCGAGGACGAACAGCAGGACGCGACGCATAAAGGCTCCTAGGTTCGGATCAGATGGCCGGTGGCCGGCAGTTTTGCGCCGTCAAGCATTGCGCCATCGGCCGCGAGGCGCAAGCGACCATCGGCAAACCAGCGCACGGCGAGTGGGTAGATCAGGTGCTCCCGGTGGTGGACACGCGTCGCCAGGCGCTCGGGCGTGTCGTCCGCTTCGATCGGCAGCACTGCCTGTACGACCAGAGGACCGCCATCGAGTTCTTCGGTGACGAAGTGCACGCTGCAGCCGTGTTCGGTGTCCCCGGCCTCGAGCGCCCGGCGGTGGGTGTCGAGGCCCTTGTGCCGGGGCAGCAGCGAAGGATGGATGTTCAGCAGGCGGCCCTGGTAGTGACGCACGAAGCCTCCGCTGAGGATGCGCATGAAGCCGGCGAGGACCACCAGCTGCGGCTCGAAAGCGTCTATCTCCGCCATCAGCGCGGCATCGAAGGCCTCCCGGCCTGCATAGCGCGTGTGGTCGAGTACGCGGGTGTCGATGCCGGCAGCCCGCGCGCGGGAAAGGCCCGCTGCGTCGGCGCGGTTGCTGATCACCGCGCGGATGCGGGCCGGGCTACCCGCGCCGTGGAGATCGTCGATCAGCGCCTGCAGATTGCTGCCGCTGCCGGAAATCAGCACCACCACATTGCAGGGTTCGGCCATCAATGGGCTTTCAGATTGTTCAGCACGACCTGCGCGGCGCCTTCGGCGGCGGTGCCGATCTGGCCGATCAGCCAAGGCTGCTCGCCGCTGGCGGTTAGATTGCTCAGCGTGGCTTCGACGTGTTCCTGGGCGACGCAGATGACCATGCCGACGCCGCAGTTGAGTACGCGATGCATCTCGTGCTCATCGACGTTGCCCTGCTCCTGCAGCCAGTCGAACACCGCCGGGCGGGTCCAGCTGGCCACGTCGACCAGCGCCTGGGCGCCTTGCGGCAGCACGCGCGGGATATTGTCGAGCAGGCCGCCGCCGGTGATGTGGGCCATGGCCTTCACCGCGCCGGTGTCCTTGATCAGCTTGAGCAGCGGCTTGACGTAGATGCGCGTCGGCGCCATCAGCAGGTCTTTCAGCGGTTTGCCGTCGAGCTGGATGCTCTCGATGTCGGCGCCGGCGACTTCGATGATCTTGCGGATCAGCGAGTAACCGTTGGAATGCGGGCCGGACGAGGGCAGGGCGATCAGTGCGTCGCCGCTGGCGACCTTCGAGCCGTCGATGATCTCGGCCTTTTCCACCACGCCGACGCAGAAGCCGGCCAGGTCGTAGTCTTCGCCTTCGTACATGCCAGGCATCTCGGCGGTCTCGCCGCCGACCAGGGAGCAGCCCGCCAGCTCGCAACCGGCGCCGATGCCGGTGACCACGGTGGCGGCCACGTCGACGTTGAGCTTGCCGGTGGCGTAGTAGTCGAGGAAGAACAGCGGCTCGGCACCGCACACCACCAGGTCGTTGACGCACATGGCGACCAGGTCCTGGCCGATGCTGTCGTGCTGGTTGAGGTTCAGCGCCAGGCGCAGCTTGGTGCCGACGCCGTCGGTGCCGGAGACCAGCACGGGCTGTTTGTAGCCGGCGGGGATTTCGCAAAGGGCGCCGAAGCCACCCAGGCCGCCCATCACTTCCGGACGCGCGGTGCGCTTGGCCACACCCTTGATGCGTTCGACGAGCGCTTCTCCGGCGTCGATGTCGACACCGGCGTCCTTGTAGCTGATGGAGGGTTGCTTGCTCATAAATCGGGCCCTTGGGGTTTCGGGGTGGGACCGGTGCCGCGCGGGGCCGGTCTGCGAAGGCGCGCGATTTTATCAGGCTTGCCGGGCAGCGGCCATCCTGCCCGCCCGGTTGCCGGGTGGCGGAGGGCTGTTTAAGGTATAGCCCTCCTGGCGGCCGCCATGCCGCCCACGTCCTGAGAGTTATCCATGCGCCCGATCGCCCGTCTGCTCCTTCTCAGCCTGTCGCTGCCGTGCCTGCCGAGCTTCGCCGAACCGGTCGCCGGGCTCTACGAGGTGCGCGAGCCGGTCACCAGCCAGCAGCCGGCGGACCGCGAACAGGCCCTGCAACGGGCGCTGGATACCCTGGTACTGCGGCTTTCCGGCGACCCGGCGGCGCTGCGCAATCCGGGCCTCGCCGAGCTGCGCAAGGACCCGCAGCAACTGATCAGCCAATACGGTTACGACGACGAGGCGCTGCGGGTCGACTTCGATCCGCTATCCAGCGAGCGCGCGCTGAGCCGCGCCGGCATATCCCTGTGGGGCGCCAACCGGCCGTCGATTCTTGCCTGGTGGCTGAACGAGTCCGTCGACGCCGCCAGTCTGGTCGGCGATGGCCAGGGCAGCGCCGCGCCGCTGCGTGCCGCCGCCCAGCGCGCCGGGCTGCCGCTGCGCCTGCCGCTGGCCGATCTTCCGGAGCAACTGGTGGCGACCGCCGACACCCTCAAGGCGTCGTCGCCGGACGCGCTGCGCGAGATATCCACGCGTTACGGCGCGGATGCGCTGCTGGCGGTGGATGCCCACGAGGAAGAGGGCAAGTGGACGGCGCAGTGGAAGCTCTGGCTCGGCGACTCCCGCGAGCAGGGCAACGCCGAGGGCGCCGACGCCGCCAGCCTGGCCGAGGCCGTGATGTGGGCCGTGAACCAGCGCCTGGCGCCGCGCTTCGTCGCCAAGCCGGGCGCCGCGCGCGGGCTGTCGGTGCAGATAGAAGGCGCCGACCTGGCGCGCTACGCCGAACTGGATCGCCTGCTCGAACCCTTCGCGGCGCATCTGCAGAGCGTCTCGGGCAATCAGCTCAATTACCAGTTGAACGCCAGCCCGGAGCAACTGCGCGCGCAGCTCGCGCTGGGTGGCCTGCACGAGCTGGCCGCCGAAGCGCCCGCAGCCAGCGCGCCGGCGGAAGGCGTGGCGACCGATCCGGCCGCGTCCCCCGCGGCGCCTGCCGCCCCTCGGGACCCCGTGCTGCGTTTCGGCTGGTAGCCGGCGTACACTGCGCGGCCGCTGACTTCCCCGTTCAAGGAATCGAGCATGACCCCTTCTAATCGCTGGCTGTGGCTGATCGGCCTGCTGCTGGCCGGCTGGCTGATCTATCTGCTCACTCCTATCCTCTCGCCGTTCCTCATCGGCGTGCTGTTGGCCTACCTCGGCGATCCGCTGGTCGATCGGCTGGAGCGCTGGAAGCTTTCGCGCACGCTTGCCGTGGTCGCGGTGTTCGCGCTGTTCAGCCTGATCCTGCTGGCGGCGCTGCTGATCGTCCTGCCGATGCTCGGCAAGCAGTTGATGCACCTTTATCAGCTGGCGCCGCGGGCGCTGGACTGGCTGCAGGTCAGCGCGCTGCCCTGGCTGCAGGCCAAGCTCGGCCTGGCCGAGGAGTTCTGGCGTTTCGACCGGATCAAGGCGGTGTTCTCCGAGCACCTGGGGCAGACCACCGACATCGTCGGCATCGTCCTCGCCAGCGCGACCACCTCGAGCCTGGCGCTGCTCGCCTGGCTGGGCAATCTGCTGCTGATCCCGGTGGTGAGCTTCTACCTGCTGCGCGACTGGGACCTGATGGTCGCCCGCCTGCGCGTGCTGCTGCCGCGGCGCAACGAGGAAACCACCGTGCAACTGGTCGGCGAGTGCCATGAGGTACTCGGCGCCTTCCTGCGCGGGCAGATGCTGGTGATGCTGGCGCTCGGGGTGATCTACGCCGCCGGGCTGATGATCATCGGCCTCGACCTCGGCCTGCTGATCGGCCTGCTCGCCGGTCTCGCCAGCATCGTTCCGTACATGGGCTTCGTCGTCGGTTTCGGCGCGGCGGTGATCGCGGCGCTGTTCCAGTACGGCGGCGATCTGTATCCGCTGATCGGGGTCGCGGCGGTGTTCACCGTCGGCCAGTTGCTCGAGGGCATGCTGCTGACGCCACTGCTGGTCGGCGACCGCATCGGCCTGCACCCGGTGGCGGTGATCTTCGCCATCCTCGCCGGCGGCCAGCTGTTCGGCTTCACCGGTGTGCTGCTGGCCTTGCCGGTGGCGGCGGTGGTCATGGTTCTGCTGCGGCATGTGCATGTTTTATATAAACTTTCAGACCTCTATCGGGAGCCTTCCAACTCCCATGAACCTCCCGGTCCGGCATGACACCCCTGCAGCTCCCCCTCGGCGTCCGTCTGCGTGACGACGCCACCTTCGCCAACTACTACCCCGGCGCCAACGCGGCCGCGCTGGGCTACGTCGAATGCCTGTGCGAGGCGGACGCCGGCTGGACGGAGAGCCTGATCTACCTGTGGGGTGCCGAGGGGGTCGGCCGCAGCCACCTGCTGCAGGCGGCCTGTCTGCGCTTCGAGCAGCGCGGCGAGTTGGCGGTCTACCTGCCGCTCGGCGAGGTGGTCGACCACGGCCCGGCGCTGCTGGACAACCTGGAGCAGTGCGAGCTGGTCTGCCTTGACGATCTGGACGCGGTGGCCGGACGCGCCGACTGGGAAGAGGCGCTGTTCCACCTGTTCAACCGGTTGCGCGACGCCGGTCGGCGGCTGCTGCTGTCGGCCAGCGCTTCGCCGCGCGAGCTGGCGATCGGCTTGCCCGACCTGCAATCACGGCTGAGTCTGGCGCTGGTGTTCCAGCTGCAGCAGCTGTCCGACGAGGACAAGCTGCGCGCCCTGCAACTGCGCGCCTCGCGCCGCGGGCTGCACCTCAACGATGAAGTCGGGCGCTTCATCCTCACCCGCGGCGCGCGCAGCATGAGCGCGCTGTTCGAACTGCTCGAGCGTCTAGACCAGGCGTCATTGCAGGCTCAGCGCAAGCTGACCATTCCGTTCCTCAAGGAAACCCTGGGTTGGTAGGGCGCTCGCCGCTAACCCGTCCTTGTATCTACGAGAGCATCTGACCCCACCGTAGGATGGGTTAGGCGCAGCGCACGGGATCACTGGCGCACAGGGCATCCGCTGCGCCGTAACCATCGAGCAAGCTGCTCAGTTCCCTTCGCCGGCGAGCTTGCGCTGGTACTGGAAGCACCAGCGCGTGTAGAGCAGGGCGGTGCAGAACAGCAGGGCGCTGATCACCGCTTCCAGCCAGCCGTACAGTGCGCGCGCCGGGTCGATGGCGGCGAGTACGCCCTGGATGAAATACAGGTTCACCACGAAGCACAGCCAGGCATGCGCGCGCGGGCTGCCCATCAGCATGCCCGGCGCGAGCAGTGCCAGCGGCACCAGCTGGATCGCCAGCACTACGCCGACCCGCGCGCCGTGCAGGTCGGCGAATGCCAGGTTCCAGCCGACGATCAGCACCGCCAGGGCGACGAAGCTGAGCAGGCTGAGGCTGCGCACCAGTTTCATCCGCGGTTGCAGCCATTCCAGCGCCGGCAGTGGCTTTGGCGTCTTGGCCATGTCAGTTCTCCAGGCGCTGGGCGACGCGCGCCAGGCGCTCCCCGAGGGCGCGGCAGAGGGCCGCTTCGTGCTCGTCGAGCGGGCGTTTGCCGTCGACGCCGGCGTGATGGCTGGCGCCGTACGGCGTACCGCCGCCGCGGGTCTCGACCAGCGCCGCCTCGCTGTAGGGCAGGCCGCAGATCAGCATGCCGTGGTGCAGCAGCGGCAGCATCATCGACAGCAGGGTGGTTTCCTGGCCGCCGTGCAGGCTGGCGGTGGAGGTGAACACCGCTGCCGGCTTGCCCACCAGCTCGCCGGTCAGCCACAGGCCGCTGGTGCCGTCGAGGAAGTACTTGAGCGGCGCGGCCATGTTGCCGAAGCGCGTCGGGCTGCCGAGCACCAGGCCGGCGCAGTGCTTGAGGTCGTCAACGCTGGCGTAGAGCGCGCCGTCGGCAGGAATCGCCGGGGCTACCGCTTCGCACTCGCTGGAGACCGCCGGCACCGTGCGCAGGCGGGCCTCCATGCCGGCCTGCTCGATGCCGCGGGCGATGAGCCGGGCCATTTCGGCGGTGGCGCCGTGGCGGCTGTAGTACAGGACCAGGACGTAGGGCGCGCTCATGGCAGCAGCTCCAGGACCTTCTCCGGCGGACGGCCGATCACCGCCTTGTCGCCGACCACCAGGATCGGTCGCTCGATGAGCTTCGGATGGCGGGCCATCGCGTCGATCAGGTGGGCTTCGTCGAGTTGCTCGTCGGCCAGGCCGAGGGTGGCGTATTCGTCTTCGCCACGGCGCAGCAACTGGCGCGCGCCGATGCCGAGCTTGCCCAGCAGTGCCTTTATCTCGGCGGCGTTCAGCGGTGTGTCCAGATAACGCACGACGACCGGCGACAGGCCGCGCGCTTCGAGCAACTCCAGCGCGCCGCGGGATTTCGAGCAGCGGGGGTTGTGATAGAGGATCAGATCGGTCATTTGCGGATCGCATCTTGCGTGAGGTGGCGGCTATTCTACCCGCCTCGGCGCCGCTCCGGAGCCTGCGTGGTATCACCGTCGCAGCGCGGCGGCCCATGCACGCCGGTGACTGGCCGGATCAAAGGAGAAGGGATGCGTACGCGCTTCATCGATACCGTCGATTTCTGGCGTTTCCTGCTGCGCCGCTTTCTGGCCGACCAGGGGCCGAACAACGCCGCGGCGCTGACCTACACCACGCTGTTCGCGGTGGTGCCGATGATGACGGTGACCTTCGCCATGCTCTCGGCGGTGCCGGCGTTCCAGAACATGGGCGAGCTGATCCAGAGCTTCATCTTCCGCAATTTCGTGCCCACCACCGGCAGCGCCATCGAGGAATATCTGCGGATGTTCACGGTCCAGGCGCGCCAACTGACCTGGGTCGGCATCGCCTTTCTGCTGGTCACCGCGCTGCTGATGCTGCTGACCATCGAGAAGGTCTTCAATACGATCTGGCGGGTCCACCAGACGCGCCGCGGGATCACCAGCTTCCTCATCTACTGGGCGATTCTCAGCCTCGGGCCGCTGCTGCTGGGCGCCGGCTTCGCGCTGAGCACCTACATCGCCTCGCTGTCGCTGATCAGCGGGCCGCATCCGCTGATCGGCGCCGGCACGCTGCTCAAGTACATGCCGCTGCTGCTCAGCGTGGCGGCCTTCACGTTGCTCTACGCGGCGGTGCCGAACACCCGCGTGCCGCTGGGGCACGCCCTGATCGGCGGAGTGTTCGCCGCGGTGCTGTTCGAGGCGGCGAAGAAGGCCTTCAGCTTCTACGTCGGATTCTTCCCCGGCTACCAGCTGATCTACGGCGCGTTCGCCACGGTGCCGCTGTTCCTGCTGTGGATCTACCTGTCCTGGATAATCGTCCTGCTCGGCGCCGAACTGGTGTGCAATCTGTCGTCGTCGCGCGAATGGCGCAACCGCGAGGTGCCCCGGCTGCTGGCGGTGTTCGGCGCGCTGCGGGTGTTTCACCAGCGTCAGCAGAGCGGGCGCCCGGTGCGTCATGCGGACATGCGCAGCGCCGGCTGGCCGATGCCGGAGGACGAGTGGGTCGAGGTGGTCGAGTTTCTCGAGAGCGAACAACTGGTCTGCCGTACCAGTGGCGGCGCCTGGGTACTGTGCCGCGACCTGAGTCGCTACCCGGTGCACCAACTGATCCGCCATAGTCCCTGGCCGCTGCCGCGCGTCGAGCAACTGCCGGACAAAGCGGGCGAGCACTGGCTGGTGCCGCTGCGCGACGCGCTGGCGAAACTGCACGAGGAGCAGGTCGAGCTGTTCGGCGAGGACCTGGCCGGCTGGCTGCAGCCCGCCGCGCCACACGACCGCTGAGGCCGTCGCTCAGCGCAGTTTCAGCGGATGGCGGCTGACCGTGGTGCTGCCGAGGTTGGCCGGTGACAGCTGGATCTCGGTCTGGCTGTGCATGCCGCTCAGCTGCAGCCAGAGCTTCTCGCCCTCGGCAAACGCATCGCGCGCCAGCCACAGCCCATGTTCCCAGCCATTCTCCGAAGCCGTGCTCTGCAGCAGTCCGGGGTGCGTCTGCCCGCTGGGCGTGCGGCGCAGCCATACCGGGCGCGGCAGGCCCTGCATCGCATGCAGGCCGAGGTGCAGCCCCTCGGCGTTGAGGTGACGCCAGCGCACCATCACCAGGTTCGGCGCGCCGTCGAGCAGCAGCACCAGTTGACCGACCGGGAACTGGTTGCCGAGTCCGGACGGGCAGAGCAGCCGGGCGCCGCCCGCGCTGCTGTCGACCAGGCGCGCCGCGCATTGCACGGGGCGTTGTTCCAGCAGATGGGCATGGATCGCCTGCAGGCCGATCAGCAGGTTGCAGTCGGCCGCCCGTTCGCTGCGCGGGTGGCGGCGCTGCTCCCGACCCAGCCAGTGGTGCTTGACCCGTTCCAGCAGGTGATGCTCCGGGCCGCTGCGCAGCGGGGCGGGGTCGTTCACCGCAATCAGCAGGGCGCCGAGTTCGAGCCGGCGCAGATAGGCGGGATTGCCGTTGGCGGGCTGTCCAGGCGCCAGCGAAGGCTGCGCGAGGGTGAGGTCGATGACCGGGGCACCACTGTCGTCGTCCACCGCCCACGGCATCACCTGTGGCAGCGTGGCGAGCGGCGCCAGGGCACTGAACAGCAGCAGGCATTCTTCCTCGGCGAGGTGGAAGGGGTTGCTCAGCGCCAGCAGCAGGACCTGCTGATAGAGCCCGCCCGGCGTGCTCGCGGGAGTGGGCTGGAAAGCGGCCGCCACCGGCTCGTCGAGGCAGGCCTGCTGCTCGCCGATCCAGTAGAGCAGGTGGCTGTCGCGCCACAGCTCCGGCGCGGGCTCCTGGTACAGATGGTAGTGACGCAGCAGGCACTGCGCGGTGAAATACAGCGCCATGTACAGGCACCAGGCGAGGTGCGGACGGGACGGCGAGCGGCCCTGGATGATCTGCAACAGCAGGCGTTTGAAGCCCACCGCCAGCTCCGCGCACAGGCGCAAAAACAACGGCGGCAGCGGACCCTGTGGCGAAAGGGACTTGGCGTAGTGGCGGAACTCGTCGCTGAAGCTTTGCAGCGCGCGCTGCCTTTCAAGTAAGGTCAGGGCGCTGCGATTGAGGCGGAACAGCAGCCTCAGGGTCTCCTGCAGGCCGATCTCCAGCGCTTGCTGGCGGGCCTCCAGCAAGCGCCCGTTCAACTCCGCCAAAGGCGCTATCGGTTCACCGTCGATGTCCGCCACACCCAGGTGCAAGGCATCCAGGATCATATCAATCAGCGAGCACGAGGATCGAAAGCATGGGAACGCAACTCCGACGGGTCATGGGGCTGCTGGCGTGCCTGCTGCTCAGCGGCTGTGGCGAGAACCTGGGGCTCGACCAGCATGGGCAGAAGGTAACGGCTGGCAGTCTCGAAGGCCAGTGGTTGGTCATCAACTACTGGGCCGAATGGTGCGGGCCCTGTCGCACCGAGATTCCGCAGCTCAACCAGCTTTCCGAACAGCTCGCGTCCGAGGGGGGCAAGGTCATCGGGGTAAACTTCGATGGCCTGCAGGACGAGGCGCTGAGCAAGGCGGCTAGCGATATGGGCATTCGCTTCGTGGTGCTCGCCCGGGACCCCGCCGAGCGTTTCGCCCTGCCACGCAGCGAGGCGCTGCCGGCCACCTTCATCGTCGATCCGCAGGGCAAGCTGCGCGAACGGCTGCTCGGCGAGCAGACCGCGGAAGGCCTGCGCGCGCGTCTCGCGACGCTACGGTCGGGTTCCTGAAATGGCCCGTCGCTGCCTGCACGGGCTGATCGCCGGCAAGGTACAGGGCGTCGGTTTTCGCCAGGCCACGCAGGCTCAGGCGCAACGCCTGGGGCTCGCGGGTTGGGTGGCCAATCTGCCGGACGGGCGTGTGGAAACGCTGTTCGAGGGGCGGGACGAGGCGCTGCAGCAACTGGCCGATTGGCTGAAACACGGGCCGGCCGGCGCGCGCGTCGATGCGCTGGCGCTGGACGAGCGCTCTGCGCAGGGGCTGGTCGGTTTCGCCATCCGCCGCTGACGACCGTCCGCGTGCGCGTGCCCGCTGCGGGCCAGCCGGCGCGTCCCCTCACGGCTTCACGTACCAGATGTCCTGCCAGATCCCGATCACCCGTGCCGGATACCAGTTCTTGCCGAGGCTGCCGTTGTAGCGCGCCAGGGCCCGGCTCAGGTCGCCGTTTTCCTTTTTCAGGTAGTAGCTGAGGATGGTGCAGCCGTAGCGCAGATTGGTGGCGTTGTCGGTGAGGTTGTCCTGCGGCCTGCCCAGCTCGGCCTTCCAGAAGGGCATCACCTGCATCATGCCCTGGGCGCCCACCGAGGAGATGGCGAAGCGGTCGAAGCGACTTTCGGCGTGGATCAGCGCCAGCACCAGATCAGGCTTGAGGCCCGCCTTGCTGGCCTCCCGGTGGACCAGGCGCAGCAGCGTCAGGCGATCGTCGGCACGCGGCACGTAGCGCTGCAGGCGTGTCGACATGTCGAGCAACCAGACCTCGGCGTCGAAACGGTCCTGAAAACTCTCGGATTCGGCCACGGTGCGTTGCAGCAGTGCGCGCAACTCGGGCTCGGGCGCCTGGGGAAGCTGGCTCAGCGCCGAGTGCGCCGCAGATGTCACCAGCAGCAGCGCGAGCAGGGCGCAGCGCCACCACGACGCCGGGCCCACGGGCTCAGTCCTCGCCCGGATCGGCGGCCAGGCGGCCGGCATCCTTGAGCAGCGCGTGGAGGAATTCCTTCTGCAGCTCCGGATCGTTGCGGGTCAGTTCGATCAGGCTCTGCTCCAGTTCGCTGGCTTCTTCTTCCAGGCCGAGTTCGGAAAGACGCTTGACCCGATGCACCCACTGATCGACGTCGTCGCCTTCGAGGTCATCGAAGATCAGCGCGTGGGCTTCGCTGAGCTTGCCCCGCAGGGAACGGCTGATGCCCAGGCTGGCGGAGGCGCGGGTTCCATCCTGCGGGTCCTCGACGCTGATGCCGAGGGTAGCGACACCGCTCAAATCCTGCTCGGCGAACGGGCCGTCGAGCAGGTTCAGACGCAGCACGCCGGTGCGGTCGGTGAGCAGGTCGAGATCGTGCGTGCCCACCTTGACCTGCACCGGGCGCTCCGCCCACGGCAGGCTGGAGTAATCCATGCGTTTGTCGAGCTGACGCTCGTCGATGCCGGCCAGGTTCTGCTGCGAGCGGCCGTTGGACTGCACGTTCATGAACGGGTTGAGGCCGGCGAAGCCGTAGCTGATCCAGCCCTTGGTGGCGCTGTCCGGCAGGCGCCCGAGCAGCACCACGTTGAGCACATTGGCACCGACGCCAGCGACCACCGCGACCGCGCCCAGCGGCACTTCGTAGAGTTCGCGCCAGGCCTGGTAGGGCGTGTAGCGGTCGTAACGACGGGTGACTTCGAACTCGGTCAGCTCGAAGGTCTTCTGCTCGAGAATGCGCACGCGTCGTTGCGGCAGCTCGAGGACGGCGGGTTCGCCGGTCTCGATCTGCAGGCTATGGCTCAGCAGCTTTCGCTCGACCCTTTCCTCGTGTTCGCTGCGCTGCGGCAGATGGTTGGCGCAGCCTGCGAGAAAAAGCGCACCGCCCAGGGCGGCGCCGGCGAGGCGCAATGAACTTGCGTTGAACATGAAGGGCTCTGTGGTCAGCGGCGGATACGGTCGGTGATGAACGACAGGATGTCGGTAACCGCCACGTTCTGGCTCTCGGTTTCGCGACGTCCCTTGTACTCCAGGACGCCTTCGCCGAGGCCTCGATCGCTTACCACGATGCGGTGCGGAATGCCGATCAGCTCCATGTCGGCAAATTTGACGCCCGGACTGGTCTTCTTGTCACGGTCGTCGAGCAGCACTTCGAAGCCGGCAGCAGTCAGCTCGGCGTACAGCTGGTCGGTGGCGACCTTCACCGACTCGGTCTCGTACTTGAGCGGGACCAGTGCGATCTGGAACGGTGCCAGGGCGTCGGGCCAGAGAATGCCGCGCTCGTCGTGGTTCTGCTCGATGGCGGCTGCCACCACGCGCGATACGCCGATGCCGTAGCAACCCATGGTCAGGGTGACCGGCTTGCCTTGCTCGCCGAGCACGCTCAGGCCCATCGCCTCGCTGTACTTGGTGCCGAGCTGGAAGATGTGACCGACTTCGATACCGCGCTTGATCACCAGCGTACCCTGGCCGTCCGGGCTCGGGTCGCCGGCGACGACGTTGCGCAGGTCGGCGACTTCCGGCAGCGGCAGGTCGCGCTCCCAGTTCACCCCGAAGTAGTGCTTGTCTTCGATGTTCGCGCCGGCGGCGAAGTCGCTCATCAATGCGACCGAGCGATCGACGATGCACGGCAGCGGCATGTTCAGCGGGCCCAGCGAGCCCGGGCCGGCGCCAATGGCGGCGCGGATTTCGGCGTCGCTGGCGAACACCAGCGGCGCGGCCACCAGCGCCTGGTTGGAGGCCTTGATTTCGTTCAGTTCGTGGTCGCCGCGGACGATCAGCGCGACCAGCGTGCCTTCCTCGGCGCCCTGCACGACCAGCGTCTTGATGGTCTTCTCGATGGGCAGGCCGAAGCCGTCCACCAGGGCGGCGATGGTCTTGGTTTCCGGCGTGTCGACCAGGCGCAGTTCCTCGGCAGGCGCCGGGCGCGCGGTTTCACGCGGGACCGCTTCGGCTTTCTCGATGTTCGCCGCGTAATCCGAGGTGTCGCTGAAGACGATGTCATCCTCGCCGGATTCGGCGAGCACATGGAATTCGTGGGAGCCACTGCCGCCGATGGAGCCGTTGTCCGCCTGTACCGGACGGAAATTCAGGCCCAGGCGGGTGAACACCTTGCTGTAGGCGCCGTACATCACGTCATAGGTTTCCTGCAGGGAAGCCTGGGACAGATGGAAGGAGTAGGCGTCCTTCATGATGAACTCGCGACCGCGCATGAGGCCGAAGCGCGGGCGGATCTCGTCGCGGAACTTGGTCTGGATCTGGAAGAAGTTGATCGGCAACTGCTTGTAGCTGTTCAGCTCGTTGCGCATCAGATCGGTGATGACTTCTTCATGGGTCGGCCCGACGCAGAATGCGCGATCGTGACGGTCCTTCAGGCGCAGCAGCTCGGGGCCGTACTGTTCCCAGCGGCCGGACTCCTGCCACAGCTCGGCTGGCTGAATGGCGGGCATCAGCACTTCCAGCGCGCCGGCGGCATTCATCTCCTCGCGGACGATGGCCTCGGCCTTGCGCAGCGCACGCAACCCCATCGGCAGCCAGGTGTAGAGGCCGGACGCCAACTTGCGGATCATCCCCGCGCGCAGCAGCAACTGATGGCTGATGACGACGGCGTCGGAGGGCGTTTCTTTGAGGGTCGAGAGCAGGTACTGACTGGTACGCATGTTTGGCCGTTCTGTCGGTTGCTGGGGCGGGAAGTGGCCCGGCATTGTACGGCGGTGACAGGGTGGCGTACAGAATTCACCGGGCAAAGGCGATGGGGAGAGCGGGGCGATGCTGACGGCGGAACAGGTTCAGGTGCTCATTCGCGAAGGCGTGCTGATGGCCGAGGACATCGATCTGCGTGTGGACCGGCTGGATGCCGACTGCGCGCTGGCGCGGGTGCCTTTTCAGGCAAAGCTGGTGCGGCCTGGTGGCACCCTTTCCGGTCCGACCCTGATGGCCCTTGCCGATGCGGCGATGTACGCCGTGGTGTTGGGTCGACTGGGGCGTGTGGAAATGGCGGTGACCTCCAGCCTGAACATCAATTTCCTTGCCCGTCCGTCGCCAACCGATCTGCTGGCCGAAGCGACCATCCTGCGACTGAGCAAGCGCCAGGCGGTGTGCGAGGTGCTGCTGTACACGGCCGGCGCGCGCGACAACCTCGTCGCCCACGTGACCGGGACCTACGCGTTGCCGAGTTGAGGGGGCGCGTTGCTGGCAAAGCCCGAATAGAAAAAGCCCGGCATCTGCCGGGCTTTTTCGTATCGACTAACCGAAGAGGTCCTGGATTACAGGATGCTCAGCGGGTACTCGATGAACAGGCGCCATTCGTTCAGGTCGGTGCCGTTGACGTAGCTGTTGTCGCCACGGTAGATCGAGTTACGCGCTTTCAGAGCCAGATCTTTGGCCGGACCGCTTTGAACGGTGTACTTGACCTGGTTGAAGAATTCACGCTCTTTGGCATCGCCGTCGTCGGTTGCAATGTTGTAACCGTAGACGTATGCGGTTCTCCAGGTCAGACCCGGAACGCCGTAAGCGGAGAAGTCGAGGTCGTAAGCCAGTTGTACCGATTTCTCGTCTTCTGCGTTGAAGTCGGAGTAATAGGAGTTGGCCAGGAAGATCGCGCTACCGCCGTCGCCGAAGTCATAGGCATAACCTGCGTCGCCGGAGTTCTGCTGGTAAGCCAGGGTCAGAGCGTGCGCGCCGAAGGCGTAGGTGCCGGCCAGGCTGAAGATGGTGTTCTTGTCAGCGCCATCAGCGAAGAAGTTGCTGTCGTACTTCGTCTTGTAGATGTTGAAGTCGAAGGCGAGCGATTGCTCTTCGCTCAGCGGGATCTGGTAGTTAACGTTGGCGTACTTTTTCTTGTACGTGTCTTCAACGTCGGAGGCGTACAGGGCGACGCTCAGTTGGTCGTTGACCTTGTAGCTACCACCATAGACGTCGATGCTTTTCAGCTCGCCCGAATCGCTGCTGGAGGACGCCATGGAGCTGTCCTGGGTGAAGCGACCGACGTTCAGCTCGAGACCTTCGATCTCGCTGCTGGTTACCAGCGTGCCGGTGAAGGACTGCGGCAGCAGGCGGGAGTCGTCATACGCCAGAACCGGCAGGCTCGGCATCTGGTTGCCGTACTTGATCACGGTATTGGAGAAGCGGGCTTTTACCGCAGCGCCAGCTTGGGAGACGTCGTCGGTACGGTGGCCGTTGGATTTCAGTTCGAACATGTCGTCCTGACCGCCATCCAGTTTCAGGCCCAGCAGGCCGAAAGCGTCGACGCCGACACCAACGGTGCCTTGGGTGAAGCCGGACTCGAAGGTACCGATGAAGGCTTGACCCCAGGTCTTGCGATCATCTACGCCCTTGTTGTAATCACGGTTCCAGTAGGTGTTGCGCAGCAGCAGGTTCAGGCTGCTGTCTTCCACGAAACCTTTCGACTCGGATTGCTCACTGGCAACAGCCATTTGAGTGGTGCCCGCTGCTACTGCCAGGGCGATTACGCTCCACTTCATCACTTGCATCGTGATTGCTCCTTTGGTTTAGAAGATTCGCGCAGCCCATTGATGGGTCTGCTCTTTTTCGTTTTTATCGGCGCTAACTTATAGCATGTCAGCTTGGGTTGGCGATAGTTGCAAGCTGTTTCGTATTGAACTTTTCGCCAATGTCGCAAATGACCAAATCCAGTGTCGTTTTTCTGATCGTGGGTGGCTAAGAGGGTTTCCCGTTAGCGCCCGCCAGAAAACACTGAGTTCTCGATAGCAACAACCGTGCACAAAATCCAAAAAAACTGAAAAAAGCCGAACTTTCGCGCTCGCCGATCAGTCTGCACCATTTCACGCTTTTTTCACACTTGCCCGCGACCACCTGTATGCCAGATCTTGGGGCGTCATTTTTTTGGTCTGCCTCATGCTAGGGCGAGCAGCGGGAGCGGCGTTATCCTTGGCGCACTGAGGGCGGGCAGTGCTCGCCAGGATAAGAAGGAGGGGGCTGATGTTTACACTGGATCCGCAACTTGAGCACGACACCTTGCCGATTGGCGACTTTCCGTTGTGCAGGCTGCTATTGATCAACGATGCCCAGTATCCCTGGTTCGTCCTTGTTCCGAGGCGTGAAGACGTCAGCGAGGTGTTTCAACTGTCGGAGGCGGATCGGCAGGCGTTGTGGAATGAAACAACCTTTCTTGCCGAGGCCCTGAAGGACACCTTCGCCGCGGACAAGATCAATGTGGCGGCCCTGGGTAACGTGGTCAGTCAATTGCACATGCACGTGATCGCGCGCCGGCGCTCCGATGTCGCCTGGCCTGCCCCGGTTTGGGGTAAGTACCCGCCGAAGCCCTACGAGGCCGCACAGGTCGATACCATCAAGGACAAGCTGCGCATGGTGCTGGCAAGCAGCTTCACGTTCATTGAGGCAGGGGCATGAGTCTGGAGTCGAGGATGGCGGATCTGGAGAGTCGCCAGGCGTTTCAGGACGATGCGTTGCAGACGCTGAGCGACGTGGTTGCCGAGCAGCAGCGCCTGATCGATCGATTGCAGGTGCAATTGGCTGCCCTTGCCGGACGGCAGGAGGAGCTGAGCGGGCAGTTGAGTGGCGAGCAGGACGAGGCGCCGCCGCCTCATTATTGAGGACAGAAAAAAGCCCGCTGATCAGCGGGCTTTTTCATTTCTGCAGGGTATCAGTAGCGACCGGGCAGGGCGGCGATCACGTCTTCCGCCTGGAGCCCCTTGTCGCGCTGCATTACCGAAAACTCCACGCGCTGGCCTTCGATCAGCACGCGGTGGCCTTCTCCGCGGATGGCCCGGAAGTGAACGAAGATATCGTCGCCGGTATCGCGGGAAATGAAGCCGAAACCCTTCGAGGTGTTGAACCACTTGACCGTGCCGGTCTCGCGGTTGCCCGGCTCGGCACCGCCATTCGATGCATAGGACTCGGAGCCGCGCCGCGGCAGGTTGATGGCCAGGTGCAGTGCGGCGGCTACGACGACCACGATGAGGCTGAGGAAGATGGCCGGTTTGCCACCGATCAGCGGCAGGGGCGCCAGCAGTACCAGCGTTTGCACGATCACCGCGATGACCAGCAGGGCGGACACCAGGCTTTGCAGTTGCGGATGGGCAACCTTGCCGAGCGGGGCGATTGGGGCCATCAGCAGGTTGATGAGGCCGAACATGGCCAAGTAGAGCGCATCGGGTTGTTGCAGGTAGGGAAACGCTTCGGCGCTCAGGCTAGGTACAAAGGACAGCAGCAGGGCAGCAGCGCCCGCCAGTAGATGGACGATTCTCAGCATGTTGAAGTGGCTCACTATATAGATGTCACGAGGAGGAGCTGAGTCGGAATGCCTGTAGGGAAAGGCGAATGCTCTTCGTCAGCCTATGCCGCGCTTGTCACCCTTCGCGGCACGCTGCGTATTTAACAGCAAAGAAAGGATGCGCTCAAATCAGGCATCCGGCGTGGCGCGTGCACGTCGTGCGTCGGGCTGGATGAAAGGGGCGGTGATGCCGGCGGCTCGGAGCACGGGCGTCGAGAAGGCTGGTCGGTGCGTTCTGGTGCGATGTGAAAGCGAGAGCCTGCGGGCGCAGGCTCTCGGGGGTAGGGCTCAGGCTGCCAGCAGGCTGCGCAGCATCCACGCGGTTTTTTCGTGGACCTGCATGCGTTGGGTGAGGAGGTCGGCGGTCGGCTCGTCGCTGACCTTGTCCAGCAGCGGGAAGATGCCGCGCGCGGTACGGACCACCGCTTCCTGGCCCTGTACCAGCAGCTTGATCATTTCTTCCGCGCTCGGAACGCCGCTTTCCTCCTTGATCGAAGAGAGGCTGGCATAGGCGGCATAGGTGCCGGGAGCCGGGAAACCCAGGGCGCGAATACGCTCGGCGATCAGGTCCACCGCCAGGGCCAGTTCGGTGTACTGGCCTTCGAACATCAGGTGCAGCGTGTTGAACATCGGGCCGGTGACGTTCCAGTGGAAGTTGTGGGTCTTCAGGTACAGGGTGTAGGTATCCGCAAGCAGTCGCGAAAGACCTTCGGCGATGGCGGCGCGGTCCTGTTCTGCGATGCCGATGTTGATTTCCATGTCTTCTCCTTGTCGGTGGTTGAAAGCGGTAGTGGAGCCTAGCATAGAGCGGCTGCGCGCCGTCTCGTCCGCGATGCTGGCTGTTCGCCGGGGCAATTCGATGGTGCGTCGATCAGCCCGACAGGTGATTGCGCTGGATCATGCGGCAGGGCCTGCGCAACGACCGGTTGTGGCCGGGCGACGGCTGCGTCGTGTCGATTAACCAGATATAATCCCGCGCTTTGTTGCCGCTCACCGCTTCATTGGCGCGCCGTCGGGTTTTCCCCGCGTCGGCGACTCGATCGAAGAGCGTGCTCCCGGATTCGCGCAGCCGTCGGCCGATCAGGCGCCTGTTCAGCGCCATACCGCTCCTTCCGCGCGACCCCACGAATCAAGACTCAAGAGAAGAAACCGGATCATGATGCGCAGCCACTATTGCGGCCAACTTAACGAAAGCCTGGAAGGTCAGGAAATCTCTCTGTGCGGCTGGGTTCACCGTCGCCGCGACCATGGCGGGGTCATCTTCCTCGATATCCGCGATCGCGAAGGGCTGGCCCAGGTGGTCTTCGATCCGGATCGTGCCGAGACCTTCGCGCTCGCCGACCGCGTGCGCAGCGAATACGTGGTCAGGATCACCGGCAAGGTTCGCCTGCGTCCGGCCGGTGCCGGCAACGCCAACATGGCTTCGGGCGCCATCGAAGTACTGGGCTACTCGCTCGAAGTGCTGAACGAGGCGGAAACCCCGCCGTTCCCGCTCAACGAATACAGCGATGTCGGCGAGGAAACCCGCCTGCGCTATCGCTTCATCGACCTGCGTCGCCCGGAGATGGCCGCCAAGCTGCGCCTGCGTTCGAGCATCACCTCGAGCATCCGTCGCTACCTCGACGAGAACGGCTTCCTCGACGTCGAGACGCCGATCCTCGGTCGTCCGACTCCCGAGGGCGCGCGCGACTACCTGGTGCCGAGCCGCACCTATCCGGGCCACTTCTTCGCCCTGCCGCAGTCGCCGCAGCTGTTCAAGCAGCTGCTGATGGTGGCCGGCTTCGACCGCTACTACCAGATCGCCAAATGCTTCCGTGACGAAGACCTGCGGGCCGACCGCCAGCCGGAATTCACCCAGATCGACATCGAGACCAGCTTCCTCGGCGAGGACGAAATCATCGGTCTGACCGAGAAGATGATTCGCCAGCTGTTCAAGGAAGTCCTCGACCTCGAGTTCGGCGAGTTCCCGCACATGACCTTCGCCGAGGCCATGCGCCGCTACGGCTCCGACAAGCCCGACCTGCGCATTCCGATGGAGCTGGTGGACGTCGCCGACCAGCTCAAGGATGTCGAATTCAAGGTCTTCAGCGGTCCGGCCAACGATCCCAAGGCGCGCGTCGCTGCCTTGCGCGTGCCGGGCGGGGCGAGCATGCCGCGCAGCCGTATCGACGAGTACACCAAGTTCGTCGGCATCTACGGCGCCAAGGGCCTGGCCTACATCAAGGTCAACGAGCGCGCCAAGGGCGTCGAAGGCTTGCAGTCGCCGATCGTCAAGAACATCCCTGAGGCCAACCTCAACACCATCCTCGACCGCGTCGGCGCGGTGGACGGCGACATCGTGTTCTTCGGTGCCGACCGCGCCAAGGTGGTGAGCGAGGCGCTCGGTGCGCTGCGCATCAAGCTCGGCCATGACCTCAACCTGCTGACCTGCGAGTGGGCGCCGATGTGGGTCGTCGACTTCCCGATGTTCGAGGAAAACGACGACGGTTCGCTGTCCGCGCTGCACCACCCGTTCACCTCGCCCAAATGCACGCCGGAAGAGCTCGAAGCCAATCCTGCGGCGGCACTGTCGCGCGCCTACGACATGGTGCTCAACGGCACCGAGCTGGGCGGCGGTTCGATCCGTATCCACAACAAGGCGATGCAGCAGGCGGTGTTCCGCGTGCTCGGCATCGACGAGGCGGAGCAGGACGAGAAGTTCGGCTTCCTGCTCGATGCGCTGAAGTTCGGTGCGCCGCCGCACGGTGGCCTGGCCTTCGGTCTGGATCGCCTGGTGATGCTGATGACCGGCGCCCAGTCGATCCGCGAAGTGATCGCCTTCCCGAAAACCCAGAGCGCGGCGGATGTCATGACCCAGGCGCCGGGTGCGGTGGATTCGCGGGCGCTGCGCGATCTGCACATTCGTCTGCGCGAACAGCCCAAGGCCGAGTGATCGGCACCGGGGAGTGCCGGCCGCGGCCGGCGCCCCCGTAACACAGTGAACGAGTAGAAGGACGGAGTGAGTTATGGCTGGTCATTCCAAATGGGCCAACATCAAGCATCGCAAGGGTCGTCAGGACGCCAAGCGCGGCAAGATCTTCACCAAACTGATTCGCGAGCTCACGGTGGCCGCGTCCCAGGGCGGCGGTGTGCCGGCGGATAACCCGCGGCTGCGGCTGGCGGTGGACAAGGCGCTCACCGCCAACATGACGCGTGACACCATCGATCGGGCGATCGCCCGCGGCGTCGGTTCCGACGACGCCGGCAAGGTCGAGGAGCTGACCTACGAAGGCTACGCGCCGAGCGGCGTGGCGATCATCGTCGAGGCGATGACCGACAACCGCAACCGTACCGCCGCCGAAGTGCGCCATGCGTTCAGCAAGTGCGGCGGCAACCTCGGTACCGACGGCTCGGTGGCCTACCTGTTCGAGCGCAAGGGGCAGATCAGCTTCGCGCCGGGCGTGGCCGAAGACGCGCTGATGGAAGCGGCGCTGGAAGCCGGCGCGGACGACGTGGTCGGCAACGAGGACGGTTCCTTCGACGTCTTCACCAGCTTCGCCGATTTCATTTCGGTCAACGAGGCGCTGAGTGCCGCCGGTTTCAAGGGCGAGGAAGCCGAGGTGACGATGATTCCGTCGACCACCGCGTCGCTCGATCTGGAAACCGCGCAGAAGGTGCTCAAGCTGATCGACATGCTCGAGGACCTGGATGACGTGCAGAACGTCTACTCCAACGCCGACATCTCCGAAGAAATCATGGAGCAGCTCGGCTGAATCCAGGCCGGGTGACAAGAAGCCGGAACGCGTTCGCGCGCTTCCGGCTTTTTGTTGGTGGCGCGGTGACGCAGGCGTCGCCCGGCCCTATACTCGCGGCCTGGATAAATAGACAGTGGATGGCGCTGCGGGTGAACAAGGTATGACGCTGATCCTCGGTATCGACCCCGGCTCGCGTATCACCGGCTACGGCGTGGTGCGAGACACTGGGCGTGGCTGCGAGTACGTGGCTTCCGGCTGCATACGCACCGGCAGCGGCGAAATGCCGGAGCGTCTGCAGGCGGTGTACCGTGGCGTGCGCGAGGTGATCCGCCTGCACGGGCCGATGACCATGGGCATCGAGCAGGTGTTCATGGCGCGCAATCCGGATTCGGCGTTGAAACTCGGCCAGGCGCGCGGCGCGGCGATCGTCGCGGCGGCGGAAGAGGGCCTGGTGATCGCCGAGTACACCGCGACCCAGGTCAAGCAGGCCATCGCCGGCACCGGCGGCGCCGACAAGCAGCAGGTGATGATGATGGTGATGCACCTGCTCAAGCTGGTGCAGAAGCCGCAGATCGACGCCTCCGACGCCCTCGCCATCGCGCTCTGCCATGCGCACCACCGGCAGAGTCTGATCCCCCATGGCCTGGCCAGCGCCAAGCGGCGCGGCGGTCGGCTTCGTTTGTAAGATTATTTGAGGAAGGCATTCGTGATCGGACGTTTGCGTGGCACCCTGTTGGAAAAGCAGCCGCCGCACCTGGTCGTCGACGTAGGGGGGGTTGGCTATGAGCTGGAAGTGCCGATGACCACGCTGTATCGCCTGCCGTCGCTGAACGAAACGGTGACCCTGCACACCCATCTGGTGGTTCGCGAGGACGCTCACCTGCTCTATGGCTTCTACGAGAAGCGCGAGCGCGAGCTGTTCCGCGAGCTGATCCGGCTCAATGGCGTCGGCCCGAAGCTGGCACTGGCGCTGATGTCCGGGATGGAGGTCGACGAGCTGGTGCGCTGCGTCCAGGCGGGCGATACCTCGACCCTGGTGAAGATTCCCGGTGTCGGCAAGAAGACGGCGGAGCGCTTGCTGGTGGAGCTCAAGGATCGCTTCAAGGCCTGGGAGAGTCTGCCTTCCATCGCCACGCTGGTGGTTGAACCTCGCCCGGGTATGGCAGTCTCAAGCGCCGAGAACGATGCGTTGAGCGCCCTGGTTTCCCTGGGTTTCAAACCGCAGGAGGCGAGTCGGGCGGTCGCCGCGATTCAGGAGAAAGGCTTGAGCAGTGAAGAATTGATCCGTCGCGCGCTGAAGGGAATGGTCTGAGGTGATAGAAGCCGATCGCCTTGTCACCGCCAGCAGCCGCGAGCGCGACGAACAGCTGGATCGTGCGATCCGGCCGCTGCGTCTGGCCGAGTACATCGGCCAGCCGAGCGTGCGCGAACAGATGGAGCTGTTCATCCAGGCCGCGAAGGGCCGCCAGGAGGCGCTCGACCACACGCTGATCTTCGGCCCGCCCGGCCTGGGCAAGACCACCCTGGCCAACATCATCGCCCAGGAAATGGGCGTGGCGATCAAGAGTACCTCCGGTCCCGTGCTTGAGCGTCCGGGCGACTTGGCGGCGCTGCTGACCAACCTGGAGCCCGGCGACGTGCTCTTCGTCGACGAGATCCACCGCCTGTCCCCGATCGTCGAGGAAGTGCTCTATCCGGCGATGGAGGACTTCCAGCTCGACATCATGATCGGCGAAGGCCCGGCCGCGCGCTCGNNTCGACCACACGCTGATCTTCGGTCCGCCCGGCTTGGGTAAGACCACCCTGGCCAACATCATCGCCCAGGAAATGGGCGTGGCGATCAAGAGCACCTCCGGTCCCGTGCTCGAGCGTCCGGGCGACCTGGCCGCGCTGCTGACCAATCTGGAGCCGGGCGACGTGCTCTTCGTCGACGAGATCCACCGCCTGTCCCCGATCGTCGAGGAAGTGCTCTATCCGGCGATGGAGGACTTCCAGCTCGACATCATGATCGGCGAAGGCCCGGCCGCGCGCTCGATCAAGCTGGACCTGCCGCCCTTCACCCTGGTCGGCGCCACCACCCGCGCCGGCATGCTGACCAACCCGCTGCGCGACCGCTTCGGCATCGTGCAGCGCCTGGAGTTCTACAACACCGCCGACCTCACCACCATCGTCAGCCGCTCCGCGGAGATTCTCGGGCTGCCGACGGAAGTCGAGGGCGCCTACGAGATCGCCCGCCGCGCGCGCGGTACGCCGCGTATCGCCAACCGCCTGTTGCGCCGCGTCCGGGATTTCGCCGAAGTGCGCGGCACCGGCTACATCAGCCGTGACATCGCGGACAAGGCGCTGAACCTGCTGGACGTCGACGAGCATGGTTTCGACCACCAGGACCGCCGTCTGCTGCTGACCATGATCGACAAGTTCGACGGCGGGCCGGTGGGCATCGACAGCCTGGCCGCCGCGATCAGCGAGGAGCGTCACACCATCGAGGACGTCCTCGAGCCCTTCCTGATCCAGCAGGGTTACATCATGCGAACGCCCCGCGGCCGCGTGGTCACCCGTCATGCCTACCTGCATTTCGGCCTCAACGTGCCGAAGCGGCTGGGCGAGGCGCCGGTCGCCGATCTGTTCGAGGGTGCCGGCGAATGACCATCGCGGCAAAAAAATACTTGGCATTGCCGATTGGCAACCACGCAGGCGCGCACTAGAGTATGCCCGCGCAAAACGCAGTACCGCCTTTCGCCCATCGCTGTCGCGTCTACTACGAAGACACCGATGCCGGGGGCATCGTCTACTACGTCAATTACCTCAAGTTCATGGAGCGGGCTCGCACCGAACGGCTAAGAGCACTGGGTTTCTCCCAGTCCGAGCTGGTCGGCGAGAATCTGCTATTCGTCGTGCATTCGACGCAGGCCCGCTACCTGGCGCCGGCACGGCTCGACGACGAACTCGAAGTGACGGCGCATGTCGTGGAATTGAACAGGGCCAGCCTGCGCTTCATGCAACAGGTGCGGCGGGCCTCGGATAATGCGCTGCTCTGCGAAGGGCAGTTCCTGGTGGCCTGTGTGCGCGCCGACAGTTTGAAACCCCGGGGCATTCCGCAAGCGCTGCGCGCAGCCTTCGCCGATGACCCGTCGTCCCTTTCAGGAGAGTAAGCGTGGAAGCCAACGCCGTTGACCATATGTCCATGTGGAGTCTGATCAGCAACGCCAGCGTGGTTGTACAGCTGGTCATGCTGGTCCTGGTGGCCGCCTCGATCACGTCGTGGATCATGATCTTCCAGCGCGCCACCATGCAGCGCGCCGCGAAGAAGTCCCTCGATACCTTCGAGGAGCGCTTCTGGTCGGGCATCGACTTGTCCAAGCTGTATCGCCAGGCCGGCAGCAATCCCGATCCGGATTCGGGCGTCGAGCAGATCTTCCGCGCCGGCTTCAAGGAATTCTCCCGCCTCCGCCAGCAGGCCGGCGTCGACCCGGACGCGGTCATGGACGGCGTCGCCCGTGCCATGCGCGTGGCCATCGCGCGTGAGGAAGAAAAGCTCGAGCAGAGCCTGCCGTTCCTTGCCACCGTTGGTTCCACCAGCCCGTACGTCGGCCTGTTCGGCACCGTCTGGGGCATCATGAACTCCTTCCGCGGCCTGGCGCAGGTGCAGCAGGCCACGCTGGCCACTGTCGCTCCGGGCATCGCCGAGGCGCTGATCGCCACGGCGATCGGCCTGTTCGCGGCCATCCCGGCGGTGGTCGCCTACAACCGCTTCTCCTCGCGCGGCGAAATGCTGATCGCCCGCTATTACACCTTCGCCGACGAATTCCAGGCGATCCTGCACCGCAAGGTCCACACCAGCGAGGAGTGAGGCGAAAACGCCCCGCTCAGCAGGCTTTCCATTCGAACAGGTTCTAAGTCATGGCGAGAATTCGCAACAGACGCAAGCCGGTCGCCGAGATGAACGTGGTGCCCTACATCGACGTGATGCTGGTGCTGCTGGTGATCTTCATGGTGACCGCGCCGATGCTCAACCAGGGCGTCAAGGTCGATCTGCCCAAGGTCAGCAGCGAAGCGCTGCCGCAGGACAACGACTCCCAGGTGCTGACCATTTCCATCAAGGCCGACAAGACCTACTACTGGAACATCGGCAGCGAAGTGGACACCGAGACGCAGCAGGCCAAGGCCTCGACCCTGCCGGAGATGACCCGTGCGGTCACTGCGATCATGAGCGAGAACAGCCGTCAGGGTAAGAAGGTCCAGGTCTTCGTGCGTGGCGACAAAGCCGTCGACTACGGCGCGGTGATGGCCGCCATGGGAGGCCTGCAGACCGCCGGCGTGGGTAATGTCGGGCTGATCACCGAGGCGCCTTGATGTTCCAGCGTGAGCGGTCCCCTTCGGAAAGCTATTTCTGGCCGAGTATCCTGGCCCTGGCGCTGCACATCCTGCTGTTCGGCACGATGTTCATCAGCTTTGCCTACACGCCCGAGTTGCCGCCCTCCAAGCCGATCGTCCAGGCCACCCTGTATCAGCTCAAATCCCAGAGCCGCGCGACCACCCAGACCAACCAGAAAATCGCCGGCGAAGCGAAGAAGACGGCGGCCAAGCAATACGAGACCGAGCAGCTCGAACAGAAGAAGATCGAGCAGCAGAAGCAAGAGGCCGTGAAGGCCGCGGAACAAAAGAAAGCCGACGAAGCTCGAAAGGCCGACGAAGCGGAAAAGGCGGCGGAAGCCGAGAAGGCCGCCGCGGCGAAAAAAGCCGAAGCCGCCAAGGCCGAAGAGGCCAAGAAAGCCGAGCAGGCCGACATCGCGAAGAAGAAGGCCGAGGAAGAGGCGAAGAAGCAGGCCGAAGCCGACGCGAAGAAGAAAGAAGAGGACGCCAAGAAGAAGGCGGCCGAAGACGCGAAGAAGAAAGCCGCGGAGGAGGCCCGCAAGAAAGCCGTCGAGGATGCCAAGAAGAAGGCTGCCGCCGACGCGGCGAAGAAGAAGGCCGCCGTCGAAGCCGCGAGAAAAGCGGCCGAGGACAAGAAAGCCCAGGCCCTCGCCGAGTTGCTCTCCGACACCACCGAGCGTCAGGAGGCTCTCGCGGACGAGGTGGGCGATCAGACCAGCGGAAACTTCGACGACCTGATAAGGATTCGCGCTGCCGAGGGTTGGACCCGTCCCCCGTCGGCACGCAACAACATGACGGTGGTGCTGCAGATCGCCATGTTGCCCGATGGCACCGTGACCAGCGTCAGCGTGGCCAAGTCCAGTGGCGATGGTCCATTCGACGCCTCGGCGGTCGCCGCGGTGAAGAACATTGGCCGACTTACAGAGATGCAGGGCCTGAAGCCCGCCGACTTCCAGCCGTACCGCTCATTCAAGATGACATTCACACCTGAGGATTTAGCGTTGTGACCAAGTTTCTTCGAGGTTTACTGGTAATCGTCTTCTGTGCGGCCGGTGCTGCGATGGCCCAGGAAAAGAACATCCTGGTGACCACCGGCGCCGATCGGGCAATCCCGATCGCCGTGGTTCCCTTCGGCTGGCAGAGCGGCAGCGTGCTGCCCGACGACATGGCCGAGATCATCGGCAACGACCTGCGCAACTCCGGCGTCTTCGAGCCGATCCCGCGGCAGAACATGATCAGCCTTCCGTCACAGGCCAGCGAAATCATCTTCCGTGACTGGAAGGCCATTGGCGCGCAGTACGTGCTGGTCGGCAACATCGTTCCCGCCGGCGGCCGCCTGCAGGTCCAGTTCTCCCTGTTCAACGTGGCCACCGAGCAACAGGTTGCGACCGGCAGCGTTGGCGGCGGCGTAGACCAGTTGCGCGACATGGCTCACCACATCTCCGATCAGTCGTTCGAGAAGCTCACCGGCATCAAGGGTGCGTTCTCCACCCGCATGCTCTACGTCACCGCCGAGCGCATGGGCGCGGGCGCCACCAGCACCCGCTACACCCTGCAGCGTTCCGATTACGACGGCGCCCGCGCCGTCACCCTGCTGCAGTCGCGCGAGCCGATCCTCTCGCCGCGCTTCGCGCCGGACGGCCGTCGCATCGCCTACGTGTCCTTCGAGCAACGTCGTCCGCGGATCTTCCTGCAGTACATCGATACCGGTCGCCGTGAGCAGCTGACCAACTTCGAAGGGCTGAATGGCGCGCCGGCATTCTCGCCGGACGGCAATCGCCTGGCCTTCGTGCTGTCCAAGGACGGCAATCCGGAAATCTACGTGATGGACCTCGGTAGCCGGCAGATCACCCGTGTGACCAACTCCAACAGCATTGATACCGAGCCTTTCTGGGGCGCCGACGGTCGCACGCTGTACTTCACTTCGGATCGCGCGGGCAAACCGCAGATCTATAAACAAAGCATCGGTGGCGGTGCGGCGGAGCGAGTTACCTTTACCGGTAACTACAACGCCAACCCGAAACTTTCCGCCGATGAAAAAACTTTGGTGATGATCCATCGTCAGGATGGCTTCACCAACTTCAAAGTCGCTGCGCAGGATCTCCAGCGCGGCAGCTTGCGCGTCCTTTCCGATACCAACCTGGATGAGTCTCCCACTGTTGCGCCGAATGGCACCATGCTAATCTACGCCACCCGCCAGCAGGGCCGGGGAGTCTTGATGCTCGTATCTATAAACGGTCGAGTTAGGCTCCCACTTCCTACCGCTCAAGGCGAAGTCCGAGAGCCATCCTGGTCCCCCTACCTGAACTGATGCGGCGTCGATATACCTACAACTTTGAAACACACACTGGGGTCATTAGGAGTTACATCATGGAAATGCTGAAATTTGGGAAATTCGCTGCTCTGGCTCTGGCCATGGCCGTTGCTGTTGGTTGCTCCTCGAAAGGCGGCGATGCTGCTGGCGAAGGCGCTGCTGTTGATCCGAACGCTGGCTACGGCGCAAACAGCGGTGCCGTCGACGGCAGCCTGAGCGACGAAGCCGCTCTGCGCGCCATCACCACCTTCTACTTCGAGTACGACAGCTCCGACCTGAAGCCGGAAGCCATGCGCGCTCTGGACGTTCACGCCAAGGACCTGAAAGCCAACGGCGCTCGCGTCGTTCTGGAAGGCCACACCGACGAGCGCGGTACCCGTGAGTACAACATGGCTCTGGGCGAGCGCCGCGCCAATGCCGTTCAGCGCTACCTGGTACTGCAGGGCGTTTCCCCGGCTCAGCTGGAACTGGTTTCCTACGGTGAAGAGCGTCCGGTTGCCACTGGCCACGACGAGCAGTCCTGGGCCCAGAACCGTCGCGTCGAACTGCGTAAGTAATTCGATATGCGCAAGTGCTCTCGTGCTCTGATCCTGTTGGCCGTCGGTTTGCCGTTCGCGGCAATGGCCCAGGTCCCCGTAGAAGATGGCGATGCCGGTTATAACAGCGGCAGCAGTTCGTATCCTCCGTCGGGTTACGGCACGAGTGGCGCCTATGCCGCCGGGGGCGGGGCTTCGGCTCCGACCTCGGCGCAGGGCGAAATGTTCATGCAGTTGCAGCAGATGCAACAGGATATCGCGCAGTTGCGTGGTACTCTCGAGGAACAGCAGAACGAGATCCAGCGCCTGAAGCAGGAAGGTCTCGAGCGCTATCAGGACCTCGATCGTCGTTTGGCGGGCGCAGCCAGCGCACCGACCACCCAGAATTCAGCCGCTGGTGCGATAGACGCCAGCGGTGCCCCGTCCGCCCCCGCAGGTGCGCCTGCCGCGGCGGCCAATTCGGAACCGGGCGATCCGGCGAAGGAGAAGGTGTACTACGACGCCGCCTTCGATCTGATCAAGGCCAAGGATTTCGAGAAGGCCAGTCAGGCGTTCAACGCCTTTCTGCGCAAGTATCCCAACAGCCAGTACGCCGGCAATGCGCAGTATTGGCTGGGAGAGGTGAATCTCGCCAAGGGTGACCTGCAGGGCGCCGGTCAGGCATTCGCCAAGGTCAGCGCGACCTACCCGAATCATCCCAAGGTGCCGGACTCCCTGTACAAGCTCGCCGATGTCGAGCGGCGGCTGGGTAATACGGACAAGGCGCGGACGGCATTGCAGCAGGTTATCGCCCAGTATCCCGGCAGTTCCGCCGCGCAGTTGGCGCAGCGGGATCTGCAGACCCTGCGTTGAGGCGTTCTCGCTTCCCTGAATCCCGCGCCTGGCGCGGGATTTTCGTTTCTGCCATCGAGGTATTTCGATGAGTGACAAGAAGGCGGTCATCCTGCTGTCCGGTGGTCTCGATTCGGCCACGGTGGTCGCGATGGCGCGTGAGCAAGGCTACGCCTGCTACACCATGAGTTTCGACTACGGGCAGCGTCACCGCGCCGAGCTGGTCGCTGCGGAGCGCGTGGCGAAGCAGGCGGGCGTGGTCGAGCACAAGGTCATCGGGCTAAACCTCAACGGCATGGGTGGCTCCGCGCTGACCGATACGTCCATCGCAGTGCCGGAGGAACCCGGCGAGGGAATCCCGGTGACCTACGTGCCAGCGCGAAACATGCTGTTTCTATCCCTCGCCGTGGGCTGGGCGGAGGTTGTCGGTGCGCGCGATATCTTCATCGGCGTGAATGCGGTGGATTACTCCGGTTATCCGGATTGCCGGCCCGAGTTCATCGTGGCTTTCGAGCGTGTTGCCAACCTGGCGACCCGGGCCGGAATCGAGGGCTTCGATTTCCGTATCCAGGCGCCGTTGCAGTACCTGAGCAAGGCCCAGATCATCGCAGCGGGCGTGGCGCTGGGCGTCGACTATGCGCTGACGGTGTCCTGCTACCAGGCCGATGACGACGGGCGCGCGTGCGGCCGCTGCGACAGCTGCCGACTGCGGGCTTCGGGCTTTTCGGCGGCGGGGGTTGCCGATCCGACCCGCTATTATTGAAGTTTTTTCGCGCAGGTGTTGATTTGTCGAGATAAATCAGTATCATGCGCTCCGCGTCGGGTCGTTAGCTCAGTTGGTAGAGCAGTTGGCTTTTAACCAATTGGTCGTAGGTTCGAATCCTACACGACCCACCACTCCCTCCTCGCAACACCCCTCCCGTATTCATATAGAGCCGCTTGCCAGCATCGTTGGCGGGTATAATCGGCGCACTGAAAGCATATTCAGAGCCTGATGACATGACTCAGATTTCCGAACGCCTGTTGGTTCAGGCTCACCTAGACGCCAAGCAGCCGGTGCCCCTGACCGATGAGCAGGAAGCCTTCTATCGTGGCGAGATCGCTGCCGAGCTGAAGAAGCAGAATGCCGTTCTGGTCGCGCACTATTACTGCGATCCGGTCATCCAGGCGCTCGCCGAGGAAACCGGCGGTTGCGTGTCCGACTCCCTGGAAATGGCCCGCTTCGGTAACCAGCATCCGGCCACCACCGTGGTGGTGGCCGGGGTCAAGTTCATGGGTGAGACCGCGAAGATTCTCAACCCGGAAAAACGCGTGCTGATGCCGACGCTCGAGGCGACCTGTTCGCTGGACCTGGGTTGCCCGGTGGACGAGTTCTCGGCGTTTTGCGACCAGCATCCCGAGCGCACCGTGGTGGTCTACGCCAATACCTCGGCGGCGGTGAAGGCACGTGCCGACTGGGTGGTGACTTCCAGTTGCGCGCTGGAGATCGTCGAGAGCCTGATGGACAACGGCGAGAAGATCCTCTGGGCGCCCGACAAGCACCTCGGCCGCTACATCCAGCGCGAGACCGGTGCCGACATGCTGCTCTGGGACGGTGCCTGCATCGTTCACGAGGAGTTCAAGTCCAAACAGCTCGAAGACATGAAGGCGTTGTATCCCGACGCGGCGATCCTGGTTCATCCTGAGTCGCCGGAATCGGTGATCGCCCTGGCCGATGCGGTAGGTTCGACCAGCCAGTTGATCAAGGCCGCGCAAACCCTGCCCAACCCGACGTTCATCGTCGCGACCGATCGCGGCATCTTCTACAAGATGCAGCAGTTGTGCCCCGGCAAGACCTTCATCGAGGCCCCCACGGCTGGCAACGGCGCCGCCTGCCGCAGTTGCGCGCACTGCCCCTGGATGGCGATGAATACGCTGGAGCGCACGCTCAAGGGGCTGCGCGAGGGCAGCAACGAGATCTTCGTCGACCCGGCCCTGGTGCCGCGCGCGGTGAAGCCGCTCAAGCGCATGCTGGACTTCACCCAGGCCGCGCGGCTGGCGTTGGCCGGCAACGCCTGAGCGACCGCGACAATGAAAAAGCCCGCCAATCGGCGGGCTTTTTTGTCAGCGCATCATCTGCTCGACGGTTCTCTTCTCTTCGATCAGGGCGCGCTGGCGTGCGTCGATCCGCGAAGCCAGCGGGAAGTTGCTGCTGGCCCGTCGCTTGGCGAAGTCCAGCTGCTCGATCGCCTGGTCGTAATCGCCCACCAGCGCGAAATACTCCGCGCGGGCTTCGTGCAGGCCGATGGTGTTGCCCACCATGCCGCGCACTTCCGCGACCTGGTACCAAATGTCCGGGTCGTGCGGGCGGCTCTTCAGCAACGTATTGAGCAGGGTTTCCGCCTGGTCCGGATGGTTCTGCTTGAGCAGCAGATCGGTGCGGGCCTGCTTCAGGGGGAAATTGTTCGGGTAGATGGCTGACAGCCGGTCAATGCGCGCCTGGGCGTCGTTCAGGCGATTCGCGGCAACGTCCAGGTCGACCTGCGCGAGGTTGTAGGAGACGTTGTTCGGGTCCTTGGCCAGCAGCGCCTTGAGGATGCTGCGTGCCTCGTCCTGCTGTCCGCTTTTCGTCAGGCCGAGGGCCAGACCGTAGCGGGCGGCATCCCGTTGCGGATTCTCCTCGAGCAGCGCGCGGAAGCGCTTGGTGGCGATTCCCGGGGTGCTCTCGAACATCAGCTGAACCCGGGCGCGCATCAGTTGATAGGTCAGGCTGTCTTCCTTGCCGCCCGCCGGATAGTTTTCGGCGCGGTTGCGGGTGTCGGCGATGCGCGATTCGGTAACCGGGTGGGTCAGGAGGAATTCCGGCGGGTTCTGCGTGTAGCGGTATTGCCGGGCGAGCCGCTCGAACATGCTCGGCATCGAGCGCGGGTCGTACCCGGCACGTTCCAGATTGACCACGCCGACGCGGTCGGCCTCCTCTTCGTTCTGCCGGGAGAAGCGCAGCTGGCTCTGGATCGCCGCCGCCTGGGTGCTGGCGATGGCGGCCATGCCGGCGTCACCGGCGCCGGCGACGGCTGCGACAATACCGGCGAGCATCGCCGCCATCATCGGCAGTTGCATGCGCTGCTGCGCCTCGATGCCGCGTGCGAAGTGGCGCTGGATCAGGTGGCCGAGTTCGTGGGCGAGCACGCCGGCGTATTCGCCCTCGGTCTCGGCATGCAGGAAGAGCCCGCCGTTGACCCCGATGATTCCGCCGGGCGCGGCGAAGGCGTTGATCTGGTCATCCTTGATCAGGATGAACTCCAGCCGGTGATCCTGCAGGTCACTGGTTTCGGCCAGGCGGTAGACGCTGGTCTCGACGAAGTCCTTCAACTGCGGATCGGAAAGCGCCTGCACCTGGCCGCGCAGCAGGCTCAGCCAGGCTCGGCCGAGCTGGTACTCCTGTTCCGGGGACACGATGGAGGAACTGGCATCGCCGAGGGAAGGCAGGTCATCGGCATGGCCGGGAACAGCGAGGAAACAGGCGAGCGTCAACAGGGCAGGGCGCAGGACTTTCATGCACATGGCTCAAAACGGCAAAGGCCTACTGTATCCGCCTGCCGGTCCGGCCGTCCAACTGGTCAGGGTCGGGTGGCTTGGGTAATCTGCCGGCACTTCAGAGGAATACGACCATGAACGATGCTGTCTGGCAGGCCGGGGCCTGCGATGCCGAACTCGATGCCAGCGGGCTGAACTGCCCGCTGCCGTTGCTCAAGGCCAAGCTGGAGCTGAATCGTCTGCCCTCGGGCGCGGTGCTCAAGGTGACCGCGACCGACGCGGGCTCACAGCGCGATTTCCGCACCTTCGCGTCCCTGTCCGGGAATGCGCTGTTACAAGAAGAGGTGGAGGGCGGCCTCTTTCGCTACTGGCTGCGCAAGGCCTGAATGAAAAAAGGCCGCGCGAAGCGGCCTTTCTGGATGCGTGTTCAGCTCAGCCGTTCAGGGCCTGCGCGGCCGCGAGAACGGCGTCGACGTGTCCCGGAACCTTCACCCCGCGCCATTCCTGCCTGAGCACGCCGTTCCTGTCGATCAGGAAGGTGCTGCGGTCGACGCCCAGGTACTCCTTGCCGTAGAGCTTCTTCAGCTTGATCACGTCGAACAGCTGGCAGAGCGCTTCGTCCTTGTCGGAGATCAGCTCGAAGGGAAAGCCCTGCTTGGCCTTGAAGTTCTCGTGGGATTTCATGCCGTCGCGCGATACGCCGAAGACCAGCGTGTTGGCGGCAAGAAACGCGTCGTGACTGTCGCGGAAACCCTGGCCCTGGGTGGTGCAACCCGGCGTGCTGTCCTTCGGATAGAAATAAAGGACCACCTGGCGACCGGCCAGCGCGGACAGGATGACCCGCTGGCCACTGGTGGCCTCGGCGCTGAAATCGGCTACGGCTTCTCCAACGGTAACGCTCATGCGGCTTCCTTACTTACGGGTTCTGTGGGCGCCAGGGCTCGATCAGGGCGTCGAGGTTCAGCGCGTCGGCGAAGTCGAGGAACTGATCGCGCAGCCAACTGATCTGCGTACCGGCAGGCAATGTCACGGTGATGGTGGCGTTGAGCATGGTGCTGCCGGTCTGCGGCGCCTCGTAGGTGTCGCAGGTGAGGTTTTCCAGTTCGACGCGGTGGTCGATGAAGAACTGGCAGAGCTCGTTGAGGATGTCCGGACGGTAGGCCGCGCTGACGTAGGCCACGTAGGGCAACGCCTGTGGACGCGGCTCCAGCGCGGCGCTGCGGATCACGCTGATGGTGAAGGTATGACGCTTGGCCAGTGCGGCCAGGCTGCCTTCCAGGCGAGCCAGGGCATCCCAGCTGCCGGACACCTGGAGGATCAGCGAGCTGAACTCGCCATGCCGGGTCAGACGCGAGCTGGATACTGCGCAGCGGTTCTCGTGGGTAGCGCGGCACAGGACGTTGGTCAGCTCCATGGGGTTGGGGCCGAGAGCACTGATGACGAGAAATTGTTCGCGAACGGGCGGGGTGGACATGCAGCCTTCCTAGAGCGAGATGAGAGCGACGCCTGTCGCGCCGATCAAAGCCGGAAGGGTAGCGAAAAGCGCGGTCCGAGGGAATGCTTGCAGCCCCAGCGGTCAGCTTGTGCTGGGCAGGTGGCGACAGTACCATTACCGCTCTTTTTTCCGGCAGGAGCGGTTGCATGATTGCGGGCAGTATGGTGGCACTGGTCACGCCCATGGATGCACAAGGTGGCCTGGACTGGGACGCCCTGGGCAAGCTGGTGGACTTCCACCTGCAAGAGGGCACCAACGCCATCGTCGCGGTCGGCACCACCGGTGAGTCCGCCACGCTGGAAGTCTCCGAGCATGTCGAAGTCATTCGTCGGGTCGTCGATCAGGTGAATGGACGGATTCCGGTCATCGCCGGCACCGGTGGCAACTCCACGCGGGAGTCGGTCGAACTGACCGGCCTGGCGAAGGACGCCGGCGCGGATGCCTGCCTGCTGGTGACGCCGTACTACAACAAGCCGACCCAGGAAGGCCTTTACCAGCACTTCAGGCTGATCGCCGAGTCGGTGGCGATTCCGCAGATCCTCTACAACGTGCCGGGCCGTACCGCCTGCGACATGCTCCCGGAAACGGTCGAGCGCCTGTCCAAGGTAGCCAACATCATCGGCATCAAGGAGGCCACGGGCGACCTGCAGCGTGGCCAGGACGTACTCGATCGCGTCGGCAAGGACTTCCTGGTCTATTCCGGCGACGACGCCACGGCCGTCGAGCTGATGCTGATGGGTGGCCGCGGCAACATCTCGGTCACCGCCAACGTCGCTCCGCGCGCCATGAGCGAGCTGTGCGCCGCCGCAATGCGTGGCGATGCCGCCCTTGCCCGTGCCATCAACGACCGTCTGATGCCACTGCACAAGACGCTGTTCATCGAATCCAACCCGATCCCGGTGAAATGGGCCCTGAATGAAATGGGGCTTATGGCCGACGGCATCCGTCTGCCGCTGACCTGGCTCAGCCCGCGTTGCCACGAACCGCTGCGTCAAGCGCTGCGTCAGTCCGGCGTATTGGTTTAATTGAGGAAGTACTACGCATGAAGCGACTGGCCGGGCTCTCCGCACTCGCCGTGATCATTTCCAGTACCAGCGGTTGTGGCTGGATCTGGGGCAAAGAAGGTTATTTCCGCGACCGTGGTAGCGATTACCTGGAAGCTCGCCAGACGGCGCCGATGAAGCTGCCGTCCGACGTACAGAGCAAGCGTCTCGATCCCCTGCTGCCGGTGCCGGCCAATGTCGCCGACGCCAAGCCAGCCGACGAGTACGACGTGCCGAGGCCGCAGGCGCTGGTTATCAGCGGTGATGTCAGCGAATTCAGCCTGCAGAAGAGCGGCGAGTCGCGCTGGCTCGTGGCGCAGCGCAATCCGGCCGAAGTCTGGCCGACCACGCGCCAGTTCTTCGAAAACAACGGCTTCCGCGTCGCTCAGGAACGTCCGCAGACCGGCGAATTCGTCACCGAATGGCAGCGCCCCGACGAGCTTTCGGCGTCCGTGGCCGCCAGCCTGAAGAATGCCGCGCCGGACAGCGAAACCCGCCTGCGCGTGCGCATCGAGCCAGGCGTGCAGCGCAACACCAGCGAAGTCTTCGTGGTCAGCGCCACGCGTCCCGCGGGCAGCAGCGCCGACGTCGGTTTCCCTGCCGCCGGCCCGGGCAACTCCGCGCTGGAAGCTGCGCTGCTCGACCAGATGGTCGCCAGCATGGCCAGCAGCGCCGAGCAGGGCGGCTCGGTTTCGCTGCTCGCCGCACGGGACTTCGATGCGCCAAGCCGCATCAGCCTCAGCGACGACGGCAACGGCAACCCGGTACTCAGCCTCGGCGCCGATTTCGACCGCGCCTGGTCCAGCGTTGGCCGCGCCCTGGAAAGCGGCGACGTACGCGTCGACGACCTCAACCGCAGCCTGGGTGTCTACTACATCAACCTGGCCGAAGGTGCGCAGGTCAACGAGAAGAAACCCGGTTTCTTCGGTCGCCTGTTCGGCAGCAAGCCGGACAAGGAAAAGGAAGATGCTCGCGCCGAGCGCTACCAGGTGCGTCTGACCCGTGTGGGCGATGGCGTGCAGGTATCGGTCGAGAAGGACATCGACACCGTCGCTCCGGACGACATCGCCCGTCGAGTGCTCGGTCTGATCCAGGACAACCTGGGTTGATCGTCGCTCGCGCGACTTGACGGCCTGGCGAGCGTTTCTGGAGTTTGAATCGACAGGCGAAACCTCGGTTTCGCCTGTTTTCGTTTGATAGAGCGGAAAACTGACATGACTGCGACCACCCTGAGCCTGAAGAAGATCTACTCCGGAAAAGTCCGCGATCTCTACGAGATCGACGCCGGGCGCATGCTGATGGTCGCCAGCGATCGGCTGTCAGCGTTCGACGTGATCCTTTCCGAGCCGATCCCGGACAAGGGCAAGATCCTCACCTCGATTTCCAACTTCTGGTTCGAAAAGCTCGCCGGTATCGTGCCTAACCATTTCACCGGCGATCGCGTCGAGGACGTCGTCCCCGCCGAAGAGCTGCCCCTGGTGGAAGGCCGCTCGGTCGTCGCCAAACGCCTCAAGCCGGTCGCCGTGGAAGCCATCGTGCGCGGCTACATCGTCGGCTCGGGCTGGAAGGAGTATCAGAAGAGCGGGACGGTGTGCGGCATTCAGTTGCCTGCCGGGTTGAAGGAAGCGTCCAAGCTGCCGGAGCCGATCTTCACGCCGTCCACCAAGGCCGCCCTGGGCGATCACGACGAGAACATTTCCTTCGAACGGTGTGCGGCCATCATCGGCGCCGACCTGGCCGAGAAGGTGCGTGCGACCTCCATCGCCCTCTACAGCGCCGCCGTCGAATACGCCGCCACCCGCGGCATCATCATTGCCGACACCAAGTTCGAGTTCGGCCTGGACGAAGACGGCACCTTGACCCTGATGGACGAAGTGCTCACGCCGGATTCGAGCCGCTTCTGGCCGGCGGAAAGCTACGCCGAAGGCTCCAACCCGCCGAGCTTCGACAAGCAGTTCGTGCGTGACTGGCTGGAGTCCACCGGCTGGAACAAGCAGCCACCCGCGCCACAGGTGCCCGCCGAGGTCGCGCAGAAGACCGCCGACAAGTATCGCGAAGCCCTGACCAAGCTCACCGCCTGAAAAAACTCCGTGCGGATGGCGCAACCACCTGAAAGCACTGAAAAAGTCGCATCACGGGGGTTCGCCAACACGTTCTGAGCTGCTATCATGCGCGCCGCTGGGAAGATGCCGGAGTGGCCGAACGGGACGGATTCGAAATCCGTTGAACTGGCAACAGTTCCTAGGGTTCAAATCCCTATCTTCCCGCCATATCAAATGCCTAAGCCCCTGAAATTCGTAGAGTTTCGGGGGCTTTTGCTTTTCTGGCCGGGCAACTGCCGAAGCCCTGTCGAAAATCCTTCACCGGGCCAAACCCAACGGCAGCCTGTAGATGGTCCGGTGCAGGGTGTGCGTAGCGCATGGTCATCGCCAACGACTGGTGGCCCAGGAAGCGTTGCAAGGTCAGGATCTGCCGCCGTTCATGACGAAACGGCTGGCGAAGGTGTGCCGAAGCACGTGCGAGGACTGAGCCGCAGGCAGCAGGATTTTCGAGGCAGTCAACGTCTGGTCGAAGCTGTTCAAGTCGTTCGAAAGAGCCGGAATACGACGAAGCAAATAGAAATTCAAAGCGCGGGATAGCAATCACGCAAGAAGCGGCTAGGGGATGGTCCGAAGGAAATAATCAGGGATGAACAACACGGCGGTTCACATGGTTCGTAAAAGTCTTTGTCTGATTGGTTCTTTGTGTATCGACGGCACGGGCCGAATGAAGCAGCGCATCGACCATGTGTGACGCAGCTTTTGCTAATCGAAATGGCTTATTCAAGAGAAGCATATGTTTCTCCAGATAGATCAGCCTTTCCTTTTGGAGGGCACCAGTTGAAGCAATACTGTTCAGGGCAGATGGAAAAATCTGGTTTTTTGTTTGGGTCGCAAATATTCATCTTAAGTTTGCCTAACGATTAATCTAAGGGGCGGCGGAACGCCGTCCTAGCGAACGAAGTGAGCGCTTTGAGCGCATTGTTAGCTGTGTGCACGGTGTTGATCCAAGACGTGTTCATAGTATTTGATATATGCAGATAAAGCTGAGTAGCTGTGTAGTGTGATTTTTACCGCGTCGGTGGTTCCTGCTTTATCTGTGGCTTTTCGGACTCCTTCATCAAGAAGCCCCCAGGTGAGCTCATAGCTCACGAAGTCTTTTAAAGGGAAAGCGTGCGTAGAGCATCCGGGACGAGCATGCTTTATAGGATAGCCAGCGCTCATTGGGCAAACCTCTTCATCGAAGGGTAGCTCAGCAAATAAAGTGGATTTCATGATTCTGTAACCTCTAATTAGAGTGATTTCACTTAGAGGTTTACTATCGGTTTCAAATTCAATGCCTTCATATACAGAAATGGCGCAGCAATGAAGTGCTAGAGGATAGCCGTGGTATGTCGAATTTCTTAAAGCTTTCAGTATTTCGGTGCACGGGTTCCAGCCGCGGAAGTCTTTAGCTGCCCATTCTTTGCCAGTAAGAGATTTAAATTCTTTTCGCATGGTTTCTGTCAGTTGCTGGCTTTTGTAAATGTATTGCTCAAAAGCTTGCCGGAATTTGAATGGATACCTTCTGGAGGTGTTGATCTCTATATATAGCCGCTTTAAGTCTTCTGCGACTACTTGGGTTCCTCGAAGGTCTCGCATCTTTCCTTCAGCTAACGTTTGGTTAAGGGGCGGGCTTTAGCCCGTTCCAGTGAGCGAAGCGAGCGGCCTTGAACCAGTTGTTAGGCAGAGATGCCTGAGGCCGAGCGTTGGTCGTTGCGGCACGATGACCGAGCCGCTACGGAGATTCAAGCGTGAACGGCAAGGCAGGGAAACACTTGTGCACGGCGTATGTGCGTCAGCCAGGGCGATGATGGGGCGATAGCCCGCACGAGGATCACGGCGAGTTTTCAGATAGCACAATTGTTGTGGGAGAAATGCAGAATGGGCGGTGACGAAGCCAACTGCCATGTTTTGCACCGAATTAAAAATTAATAGCGCCTAACGTTTTGCTAAGGGGCGGGCTTTAGCCCGTTCCAGTGAGCGAAGCTCATGATTTAAATGAGCTGTTAGCGCAGATTTACTGGTTCTTCTATTGATGTATGTGAAAGCCACTTCACTCCATGCTCTTCGGCTCCGCGACCGAATAAGCAGGCCAGAGCTTGTAATGCCTCAATATCACTTTCTGGTGCAAAATTATCCACAAAGGTACTATTTATTAAGACAGACTCAGGTAATGGCGTGGCTGACCTCACAAGAATTGCGAATTCTTCGTTATGAATCCATGCTGATACATAAGGTATGATCAGTCTTCCAGTGGCTGAGTACATTCTTTTAGGGTAATCAGAAGTTCCTGTGCAAGCAGCGTATGCGCCTTTGTCGCTGAATAAAGCATTGGACAAATTTACAAAGCGGCTACGGTTGTCATGCCTACGCCAAGTTTTCCCTTTTTCATTTCGTTCTAATTGGTGCGCTCCAAATTCAATTCTTCCTGGAGTATGTAGGCTTGCAATGAATTGATTCCACATCAGACGTCTCCAGTAATTTATTCGCGCTAACGATTGAATTAAGCCATGCCACGAAGCGATATCGGCTTGAATGAATTGTTAGGTGTGCTAGATGCAGAACGTTTCATGCACCCAGCGATCATTACCTTGAAATGGCCCATGAACCGATGCGGCGCAGCCCTTGATAGAAACGCGGCGGGAAAACTCTGCACCAGTAATCCAGCTGACGTAGACGCGCCATTCCTTCGGATCTACGTCTTTTACAATTCCTAGGGCGCGTATCTCGATCTCTGTTGCGCCTTGACCGAGCATTTTCTTGACCGCGATGCGGTCCCCAATCTCTATTTTCTTAAATCGCTCTCGCTGAGTAGCTACCGAGTTCCCCGCGTCTGACTCTGCTCCGGATTCCTCGCCGATGTCCCAGCAGTACCAGTAGCCACGCTTGAGGAATTTGTCCAAGACGTCTTCCGTTCCGCCCCACATAGCGCCTACGACCCAGTAATTCGGTTGCACGAGTCTCTCCTGTATAGCTAAAGTTTGGTTAAGGGGCCGGCTTTATCCGTCCCAAGTGAGCGAAGCGAAAATTTGAAACAATTGTTAGCTGTGGATTGCACGTTGCTTTGCGTCCCTTATTTTATCAATATCTTCGATAGCTTCGACCGAGGTGATTTTAGATTCAATGTAATCCGATGGGAGTGATGCTTCCCTTGCACCTACTAGAACATGGTTTACGTACCATGTGTACGGTTTTAAGCTTTCATTGATATCCATGGCAACGTAGGTTATTGCTGTTATTGGAAAAGCGCTATGATCAGTAACCGTTACTTCCTTTGCATTATATCCATGTCCAAGGCCCTCAGCTTTGTCTAGAGCTGACTTTTCTTTTGGATCAATTTTGAATAGAACGCCGTATACGGCATCTTCACCGTCTGATGTGAAATATGCATCGCACTTAGCTGATCCATCTTTGCTGGATTTGTGAAACCTTAAGTCGTGCTCACTCATGAAATAACCAAGATTTTCTGCGCTTGGCACCCGTTCTCTTAGTCTAGAGCGTGACATATTCGACCCATACGCGAAGTAGTACATAACCCTCCTGAACAGTTAACTATAAATAAATACCAATTGGTGCATAACAACCTGAAAATGCGGATCTAGCGTACGGCTCTAGGCATGCGCTAGAAGGGGGTATACACCGGCCTCAGCTCTGCAAGTCCCTTTGCCAGCAAGCTGGCGGTTGACCGAGATTAGCTTGCAGATGAGGCGGACAACAATGCCCGGCAGCCATGGCGTCGAAATCACTGCCTATGGAACGCCGGCGGCGACCAGAACCAGCGCTACGCAAAGCACGTAATAGCTGGTTTTTACCAACGTAGGCCACCTACAAACGGCGCTCGAAACGGGTTCAAATCCTATCTTTCCGCCACTATCAAAAGCGCCAGAGGTTAACGCCTTTCCTTTATGGGGAATCGGGGAGGAAATCGCTTCGCTTGCCCGGTCCGCTCCCCTGGGATTACCCCGCATGGCCTGTTTCGGGAAGCGGTGACGTCCTGGCGGCGGCCATTCTCGACATCAGGGCCGAGGCGCGCCGCTGGATTGCAGAGTCTCTCCTTCGTTGCCGATACGCGGAACGCATCGGTCCAAGATATTCGGAGTATCCCGCCACGCCGCGGTTTCTAGCCGCCCAATTGTTGCGAGATCGCTTGCGCGCATTGCTGGAGGCTGAGGAGCAGGCGTTCCTGGGCAGCGGTGTTATCCATCACCGCCTCGGGGCCGGATAGGTTGATGGCGGCCACGACCTTGCCTTGGTGATCATGGATGGCGCAGGCGATGGCCGCCGAATAGTCCGAGCGGTGCAACACCCAACCGCGCTGGCGGTCCTGTTCCAGCAACTCCAGCAGTTCGGGAAGCGTTTTCGGCGCGGGCGGTGCGTAGCCATCCAGGCGCACGTGCTGGTAAAGGCGACCTACTTCCGTCGCCTCCAGATCGCTGAGCAACATACGACCCATGGCCGTGCAATGGCAGGCGATACGTGTGCCGATGGGGATGTTCACGGAGAGGCGCTGAGCGGCGAAGGCCCGGCCTATGTACAAGCTGTCGGTCTGTTCGCGGACCGACAGGTGGCAGGAGAGCGAGGTGCGGTCCCTCAGCGCGTTCAGGTGCGGCATGGCGATATCCACCAGGTCACGGCTGGCCAGGTAGGCGAAGCCGTCGCAGAGCACCTGCGGGCCGAGTTCGTAGCTGTTGGTGCCCAGCTTGTTCAGGTAGCCCATGTCGGTGAGCGTGACCAGAATCCGGTAGATGGCCGAGACGCTGACGCCCAGGCGCTCGGCGATCAGGTTACTGCTCAGGCTGCGCTCGCTGGCGTTGAACATCTGCAGGATGCTCAGGCCGCGTTGCAGCGCGGGAACGCGGTAGTCGGTCAGCTCTTCTTTATCGGCGGCCATGGCGGATCTCTGTCATTGATGGCTCGGGCATGGCGACGGTCACCGGCGCTTAACGCAGCGCCTCGATGCCCGCCGGTTTGCCGCCGAACTCGTCCATGGCGTCCAGCAGCGCGCCCCACAGGTAGTGCGCGGACGCGCGATCGCACAGCAGATGGAAGACCGGCAGGGTCGCCGTACAGGCATTGACCACGATGGCGTTCAGGCGCGCCACCGAGGTCTGTACCACGGCGCCGAGCGGAAAGGCTTCTGCGCGCAGGTCGACGCCGCAGACCTTGGCGAACAGCTCCGGCAGGTGCGCGCCGGTCAGGGCCAGCCAGGCATGGCTGTCCTGGCGGGGCAGCAGGTAATTGGCCTGGCGCTCGTCGTAGTGCCAGCCGGCCTCGTCTGCGGCGATGCGGGCGCCGCCATCGGTCAGGCTGCCGAGCAGAAAGTATTCGGTCTGCGACAGGCGCAGCACCTGCTCGCCGGTGCTTTGCAGGCAGGCCTGGTTGGGCTTGTCCGGCAGCTGATAACCCTTGTTCTGCAGATAGGTTGCGCTGTCGGTGCCGCGAAAACCGACCCGCGGCAGGTTGCTCAGGTCGATCAGCGCGCAGCGTTGCAGTTGCTCGCCGTCGTCCCTGGAGCCGGCGACGAACAGCCGCTCGCCCAGCAGGGTCAGCGGCGCCGCGCCGTGCAGGTCATAAATGGGGCTGCGTTCAGCATGCTCGCGAATGGTCAGGCTCATGGTCACAGCTCCTGGCGTTTGCTTTCAGGGTCGAAGAAGGGCAGCTGCACCACGGTGGCCTGGACCACTTCGCCGCCTTCCACGCGAATCGGGATCTGCATGCCGGGCGTGGCCTGGTCGGCGCCGGCGTAGGCCATGCCGATGATCGCGCCGACGGTTTCCGAGTACTCGCAGGACGTCACGTTGCCGCTGATGTCCGCGCCCTTGAGCACCAGATGGCCTTCCAGCGGTTTGCTGCTGCCCTTGGGCAACGTGAAACCCACCAGCTTGCGCTTGAGCGGCTGCGCTTCGAGGATCTCGATGGTGCGTTTGCCGACGAAGAACGGCTTCTTGCGGCCGATGGCCCAGCCCATGTCGATCTCGGCGGGGTGGGTCATGCCGTCGGTGTCCTGGCTGATGATCACGTGACCCTTTTCCAGACGCAGCAGGCGCTGGGTTTCCACCCCGAACGGACGGATGTCGAAGGCTGCACCGGCCTCCATCAGCGCATCCCACAGGTGCTCGCCAAAGCGCGCCGGCACGTGGATTTCGTAGCCCAGCTCACCAACGAAACCCACGCGCAGCAGCCGCGCCGGCATCCCGGCGACCTTGCCCTCGCGCACGCCGAGGTAAGGAAAGCCCTCGGGCGACAGGTCGACGTCCGTGCAGACCTTTTCCAGCACCTGGCGTGACAGCGGGCCGGCCAGGTTGACCGCGGCGAAGGCGGCGCTGACGTTGGCGATGTCGACGTTCAGGCGCCACTGGGCGTTCCACTTGAGCATGCTGCGGTACACGCGATCAACGCCGCTGGTGGTGGCCGACACGTAGAAGTGCTGTTCACCGAGGCGGCAGGCCACGCCGTCGTCGATCACCACGCCATCCTCGGCGGTCATCAGCGCGTAGCGGGTACGGCCGATGGCGAGTTTCTTGAAGCCGAAGGTGTACATCCGCTCCAGCAGCTCGGCGGCGTCCGGCCCGCGCACGTCGAGGCCGCCCAGGGTGGAGACGTCGATCAGGCCGACCTTCTCGCGCACATGGCGGGCTTCGGCCTGCATGCAGGCTTCGCGGTCTTCGGCCTTGCCGTAGAACGCCGGGCGTTGCCATACGCCGGCGGGCATCAGCTTGGCGCCGAGTTCGATGTGGCGGCGATGCATGGCGGTCTGCCGATAGGGGTCGAAGCCGCGGCCGGCGATGTGCGCCAGCTTCTCCGCCGTGAACGGTGGGCGCGCCGTGGTCACGCCGGTTTCGCTGACGCTGCGGCCGGTGGCATCGGCCACCAGGCGCGCCGTGGGCAGCGCCGAGTGGCGGCCTTGGGACGGCCCCATGCCGACGGTGGAGAAGCGCTTGACCAGCTGCACGTCGCGGTAGCCGTTGCGAGTGGCGTTGACGATGTCCCTGATCTGCAGGTCTTCGTCGAAGTCGACGAATTCCTTGCCCTGCGGGTGGGCGAAGATCGGCCAGGGGAAGTTGACCCGGCTGTCGTCCTTGTCCGCACCGGCTACCGCGGTCGCCTCCAGGCCGAGGTCGGCGAGGGCTTCGCTGGCGGCACGCTGGCCGTCGGCTAGGACGCGCTGCAGATCGTGGCGGCCATTCACCGAGCCGGCGACGCGCAGGATGCCGGGCAGGTTCTGGATCGAGAACGCGGCGTGCTCGTCGGCGTAGCGCAGGTTGCCGCCGGCCTGGCAAAGCAGCTGATAGACCGGCATGTAACCGGCGGACATGCACAGCAGGTCGCAGTCGATCCGCGTGCTGGCCTCGGCCACCTTGCCCTGCCCGCGGATACGCCTGATGTCGACGGCGCCGAGGTGCTGAGCGTTCTTGCCGGCCAACGCTTCATACACGGTGTGGCCGGTGTGGCAGGGAATGCCCTTGGCTTGCACGGCCGTGATCAGCCCCGGAGTGTCGCTGCGCTCGCGCATGTCGACCACGGCGGCGACCTCCACACCCGCGTCGAGCAGGTCGAGCGCGGCCAGATAACCGTCGTCGTTGCCGGTCAGGACCACCGCGCGCTTGCCCGGTTTGACCGCGTACAGGCGCATCAGCCGCTGGGCGGCGCTGGTCAGCATCACGCCGGGCAGGTCGTTGTTGCGGAAGATCACTGGCTGGTCGAAGGAGCCGCTGGCGACGATGCACTGCCTAGCGCGCACCTTGTACAGCCGGTTGCCCTGGATCACCGGCAGGTAGTTGTCGGCGAACCAGGCGTTGCAGACCGCCGAGTCGAGCACGCTGATGTTGGCATGGCCCTGCACCGCACTGACCAGCTCCTCGCGCAGGCCCAGGGCGACGTTGGCGTCGAGGCCGAAACGGGCGTAGGTCAGCGAACCGCCGAGCACCGGATTCTGTTCGATCAGCAGCACCTTGGCGCCGCCGTTGGCCGCGTGCAGGGCGGCGGACAGGCCGGCGGGGCCGGAGCCGATCACTGCCAGGTCGCAGAACAGGTAGGCCTTGTCGTGGTAGGTCGGCTCGAACCTGAGGTCGAGCACGCCGAGGCCGGCCTTCTTGCGGATCAGCGGTTCCCAGCGTTTCCACATGCCCTTGGGCTTGTAGAAGGCGCGGTAGTAGAAACCCACCGGCATGAACCTGGAGAACGTGCCGATGATCGCGTCACGGTCCTTTTCCAGGCTGCCGTTGACGTTCTGCGGCGTAACCGCGAGACCCGCCGCGAGGGAGCACTCGTCCGCCAGCACGTTGGGCTCGTCCGGCAACTGCACCAGGGTGTTGGCGTCCTGGCCGGCCATGGTCAGCGGGCCACGCGGGCGGTGGTACTTGAACGAGCGCGACAGCAGCCAGCGGCCGTTAGCTGCGAGCGCGCTGGCGACGGTGTCGCCGGCAAAGCCCTGGCAGGCGTTGCCGTCGAAGCTGAAGGTCAGCGGCTTGTTGCGGTCGATCAGCAAGCCCATGGGAGCGGGCAGACGGTTCATTGGGCGGCCTCCGGTGCGGCGAAATCGACACGCTGGTCGAACAGTTCACGTGGGTCGAAGGTGCGCAGGATTTCGTCGCTGCCGGTGTGGCGTTCGGCCAGGAACCAGTAGTTCGAGGGGGTGTGCATCCACCACTCGGTGACCACGCCGAGCAGGTTCTCGCTGTTGAACACGTAGTCGGCCCATTCGGCGACGCTGCAGGTGCCCGGGTCGGGCATCTGCTTGAGTTCGCCGCCGTAGGTGAACTCGCTGATGTTGCGCGGCCCGTTGAGCGGGCAGGTCATGATCTTCATTGGCTGTAACCCGTCAGTGGCTGGCCGCCGTGGCGCCCATTTCGTTGACCTGCTGGAAGCGGCTGAAGCGGTCCAGGCCGAACGGCGCGATCAGCTCCGGCACCTTGCCGCCGCTGGCGACCAGCTCGGCCATGGTCTTGCCGCAGATCGGCGTGGCCTTGAACCCCCAGGTGCCCCAGCCGGCGTCGAGGTAGTAACCGTCGATGGGCGAGAGGCCCATGATCGGGCTGTAGTCGGGCGTCATGTCGGTGATGCCGGCCCACTGGCGCATCAGCTTGGCGTTGGCCATGAAGGGGAACATCTCGATGGCCGAGGCCAGCAGGCTTTCCTTGAGGTCCAGGGTCGAGCGGGTGTTGTACAGCGGGTAGGGATCGGAGCCTCCGCCGAATACGATCTCGCCGCGGCTGGTCTGCTGCACGTAGCAATGCAGGGCCGAGGAGCTCACCAGCGGATCGAGGAACGGTTTGAATGGCTGGGTCACCATCGCCTGCAGCGGGTAGGTGTGGATCGGCGCCTTGATCTTCAGTTTGTTCATCAGCAGCGAGCTGGTGCCGGCGACTGCCTGCACCACGCAGCCGCAGGCGATGGTGCCGCGGTTGGTCTTCACGGCGCGGATGCGCTCGTTCTCGACGACGAAGTCCTGCACCTCGGTGAGCTGATGGATTTCCACGCCGCGCTTGGCGGCGCCCTTGGCGTAGCCCCAGGCCACGGCGTCGTGGCGGGCGGTGGCACCGTCGATGTGCCAGAGGCCGGCGAGCACCGGAATATGGCCGGGGTCGAGGTTGAGGCTCGGCACCAGCTCGCGGATCTGCTGGCGGTCGATCATCTCGGTGCGTCCGCCGAAGTGCTTGTTCACTTCGGCGCGCTGGCGGAACGCGCGCACGGTGGCGTCGGTGTGGGCCAGGGTGAGCTGGCCCCGGCCGGAATACATGATGTTGAAGTCGAACTCGTTGGAGAGGTTCTCGAACAGACGGACCGACTCGATGTAGAACTTCACGCCTTCGCTGGTCAGGTAGTTGGAGCGGATCACCGCAGTGTTGCGCGCGGTGTTGCCACCGCCCAGGTAGCCCTTCTCCAGCACCGCGATGTTGCTGATGCCGTGGTACCTGGACAGGTAGTACGCGGTGGCCAGGCCATGCCCGCCGGCGCCGATGATCACCACGTCATAGGCGGCTTTCAGCTCCCTGGGGGCGGGCAGGTCGACCTCGACGGGATACTCCGACGACAGGCCGTACTTGAGCAGCGAGAAAGGCATCAGCGAGTCTCCTGAAGGGCCTGGCCGGTCTGCTGCCGGGCGGCGAGTACGGTGTTGCGCATCAGCAGGGCGATGGTCATGGGGCCGACGCCGCCGGGCACCGGGGTGATGGCCGAGGCCACCGGCAACACGGCGTCGAAGTCGACATCGCCGACCAGGCGCGAGCGGCCGTTCTCGTCGATGCGATTGATGCCGACATCGATCACCACCGCGCCGGGCTTGATCCAGTCGGCGCCGATCATCCGCGGGCGGCCGACCGCTGCGATCACGATGTCGGCCTGGCCGCAGAGCTTCTCCGGCTTGATGCTGCGCGAGTGCAGCACGGTGACGCTGCAGTTGGCCGCCAGCAGCAGCGCCGCCATCGGCTTGCCGACGATGTTCGAGCGGCCGACCACCACGGCGTGCTTGCCGGACAGATCGCCCAGGGTGTCGCGCAGCAGGCGCATGCAGCCGGCCGGGGTGCAGGGTGTGAGCACCGGGCGGCCCTGGCTGAGGCCGCCGACGTTCTCGCTGTGGAAACCGTCGACGTCCTTGGCCGGGTCGATGGCCTGCAGCACGCGCACTTCGTCGATGTGTCCGGGCAGTGGCAACTGCACCAGGATGCCGTGCACGGCCGCGTCGGCATTCAGCCCGGCGACCACTTCCAGCACTGCCTCGGCACTGGCTTCGGCCGGCAAGCGATACTCGAGCGAACGAATGCCCACTTCACCGGCGCGCAGAACCTTGTTGCGCACGTAGACGTGGCTGGCCGGATCGTCCCCCACCAGCACCACGGCCAGGGCCGGTTCGACGCCCTGGGCCTGCAGTTGCCCGACCTCCGCCTGCACTTCGGCGAGTACGCGGGCGGCCGCGGCCTTGCCGTCGATCAAGGTACTCATCGGAAGATCACCGTGCGGTCGCCGTTGAGGAACACGCGGTGCTCCGTGTGGTACTTCACCGCCCGCGACAGCGCCACGGTTTCGGTATCGCGGCCAATGGCGACCAGGTCATCGGGCTTCAGGGCGTGATCCACGCGCTGCACTTCCTGCTCGATGATCGGGCCTTCGTCGAGATCCGAGGTGACGTAGTGGGCGGTGGCGCCGATTAGCTTCACGCCGCGCTCGAACGCCTGGTGGTAAGGCTTGGCGCCCTTGAAACCGGGCAGGAAGGAGTGGTGGATATTGATCGCGCGGCCCGTCAACTGCTTGCACAGGTTGTTGGAGAGAATCTGCATGTAGCGCGCCAGCACCACCAGCTCGGTGCCGGTTTCGTCGACGATCTTCATCAGCTCGGCTTCCTGGGCGCTCTTGCTCTCCTTGGTCACCGGCAGGTAGATGAAGCGAATGCCCTCGCGCTCGGCCATGGGCCGCAGGTCGAGGTGGTTGGAGACGATGGCGGTGATCTCCATGTTCAGCTCGCCCTTCTGGTGGCGATAGAGCAGGTCGGCCAGGCAATGGTCGAACTTGCTGACCATCAGCAGCACACGCATGGGCTTGCTGGTGCTGAACAGGCCCCAGGTCATGTCGAACGTGCTGGCCACCGCGGCGAAGCCTTCCTCGATCTTCGCCAGGTCATCGGTCACGCCGGTGTTGAAGCGGAACACCGCGCGCATGAAGAAGGTGCTGCTGACCTCGTCATCGAACTGCGACATCTCACTGATGTAGCACTGATGCTCGGCAAGAAACGACGCCACCGCGGCGACGATACCCGAGGTGGCCGGGCAACTGATGTTGATCACGTACTGGTTCTGGGCGTGTTGCATGTCGAGTCCTCTGCGGGGGCGGCGGCAGGAAGATATTCAGTAATGAAATGGTTATTCGCTCGCGAAGATAATTAACTGCTACGAATATATTTTTCGTGTTGGTGGTTTTTATAAGCGAACGGATTCTTCGTGTCCATGCCTGTAAGGAATTTTTTTATCCTTAAGGGAAACAGGATCGCAGCCCAGGTACGTGCGTAGGGTGCGCCGCGCGCACCGGGTGCTGCCACGGTGCCTGCTGGTGCGCACGGCGCACCCTACGGTCACAGCCGCGAAAAGCGGAACGGCGTGGGATCGACCAACGGCGTGGCGCCAGTGATGAGGTCGGCGAGCAAATGCCCGGCACCCGGAGCGATCATGCGTAGGGTGCGCCGTGCGCACCGGGTGCTACCACGGTGCCTGTTGGTGCGCACGGCGCACCCTACGGTCACAGCCGCGAAAAGCGGAACGGCGTGGGATCGACCAACGGCGTGGCGCTAGTGATGAGGTCGGCGAGCAAATGCCCGGCACCCGGAGCGATCGTGCGTAGGGTGCGCCGTGCGCACCGGGTGCTACCACGGTGCCTGTTGGTGCGCACGGCGCACCCTACGGTCACAGCCGCGAAAAGCGGAACGGCGTGGGATCGACCAACGGCGTGGCGCCGGTGATGAGGTCGGCGAGCAGATGCCCGGCACCCGGAGCGATCATGCGTAGGGTGCGCCGCGCGCACCGGGTGCTACCACGCTGCCTGTTGGTGCGCACGGCGCACCCTACGGTCACAGCCGCGAAAAGCGGAACGGCGTGGGATCGACCAACGGCGTGGCGCCGGTGATGAGGTCGGCGAGCAGGTGCCCGGCACCCGGAGCGATGCCGAAGCCGTGGCCGGAATAGCCGGTGGAGAGCAGCAGGCCCGGCAGGCTGTCGACCGGGCCGATCACCGGGATCGCGTCCGGGGTCACGTCCATCACCCCGGCCCAGCTCTGCGCCACCTGCAGGTCGCGAAAGAACGGAAAGGCCTTGGCCAGCTCGCGGCGGGCTTCGCCAAGGATGCTCGCCGAGGGTTGCGAGTCGAGCACCCGGCAGCTCTCGAACGGGCTGGCCTGGTCCATCGCCCAGCGCTGCGGCATGCGCAGTTCATCGAGGAAGTGGTGATCCAGGCGCAGGCGCAGCTCGCGGTACTGCTTGCCCAGTGCCGGAAGAAAGTCGCGCAGATAACGAAAACTGTCCGGAGTGATAGGCGCCAGGTTGCCGTTGCGCTGGGCGATGGTGTAGCCGCCGTCCAGGCGTTTGCGAAAGGCATAGCGGCTGGCGCCCACGGCGATCTCCGGGCCGCCGGGCATCGGCGCGGTGCGCAGGACCGAGGCGATCACCTTGAGCTGTGGCAGGCGGATGCCGTGCTGACGGCAGAACAGCGAAGACCAGGCGCCGCCGGCCAGCACCACGGTGTTGCAGCGCAGCCGACCGCGCTCGGTGAACAGCCCGACCACGCGGCCGCCTTCCATATCCAGGCCGCGCACCGCACAACCGGTCAGCACGCGTGCGCCCAGGCGTTGTGCCTGGCGAGCGATCACCGCCGTGGCCTGCTGCGGTTCGGCGCGGCCATCGGCAGGGGCGTGCAGGGCGCCGCTCCAGCCGGCACGCAGGCCATCCGGCCAGTGGTTGCGCAGGTCATCACGCTGCAATAGATGAGCATCGGCGCCGTAGTGGCGGGCGGCCTGCAGCCAGTCGGCCTGTTGCTGCAACTGCTGCGCGGTTTCACAGGCATAGAGCACGCCGCTGCGGCGAAAGCCGAGGTCGCCGGGCCACTCGTCCTGCCAGGTTTGCCATAGCTGCAGGCTGGCCAGGGCCAGGGGGATTTCCGCGAGGTCGCGGCCCATGCTGCGGCACCAGCCCCAGTTGCGCGAAGACTGCTCGCCGGCGATCACGCCCTTTTCCAAGAGCACCACCGGAATGCCGCGCGCAGCCAGCCAGTAGGCGGTGCAGATGCCGATGATGCCGCCGCCGATGATGGCGACCTCGCTTTCGCTGGGCAGTTGGCTGTCGCCATCGACGCGTTCGATCTGCGGGTACATGCACATTCCCCAGGGCAACGTGGGATGCGCCGTGCGCACCGAAAGAACCTGCGTCGAGCTTGCCGTGGAGAGGGCGGCGCGCAACTTGCACCGTGTTCGCCGGCACTTCTTTATCAGCATGTGAGAACGGCATGAGTGGCACCCAGAGCCTGGAGCGGGCCTTTCATCTATTACGCCGCGTCGCGACGGCAGGCGTGCAGGGCGCCGCGCTGGATGAGCTGTGCGAGGCGTGTGGTTGTTCGCGACCGACCGCCTACCGCCTGTTGAAGGCTCTGCGCCGCCAGGGCTTCGTGCGCCCGGCCACGCAACGCGGGCGCTACGTGCTGGGCTACGAACTCTTCGCCCTCGGCGCCCAGGCCGGCAATGCCAGCGCCATCCGCGAACTGGCGCGGCCGGTGCTGCTGCGCCTGGCGCAACGTTTCGGCGACAGCTTCTTCCTGCTGGTACCGGACGGTTACCACGTGCTGTGCCTGGACCTGCTGACGGGCGAACAGCCGGTGCAGAGCTACAGCGGCGCCGTCGGTGGGCGCATCCCCATGGGCGTGGGCCAGGCCTCGCAAGTGCTGCTGGCGCAGATGCCACGCACCGAGCGCAACGAGATCCTGCAGCACAACGCGGCGGTGTTGCGCCTGGACTACGGCCTGGAAATCGAACGAATCATCGACAGCCTGGACAGCGTGCGCCGCCTGGGCTTCGCCAGCGGCCTGGCGGATCGGCGGTTACCCGGTTACACCGGCCTGGCGGTGCCCATCGTGATCGCCGACGGCGCGGCGCTGGGGGCGCTTAGTTGCGCTCTGGCGCGACCGCGAATGACAGAAGCGAGGCGCAAGGCGTTGGCGGGGCGATGAGGGAGGAGGCGCAGGTGTTGGCTAGTAAGTTGAGTAGGTGGTAAGGGCTGAGCTTGGGTGGGAAGGGGCAGCAAACGGCCAGAAGCGGCCCTTCAAGACAGATATCGGTAAGCCGATGTCTTCTATTAGAAATGGTCTATTTTCAGTCGAAGCAGCTTTTAGGGCTTTCAGGGAAGGACTGATGTCCAAGGAGGCGAAAAATGCCTGGCGAAAATCGCTCCAAACTTGTCCGTATCTTTGTTCGTAACATCGGATGCATCGGTAATGAAGGTATCTCTGTCGCACTTGATAACGTCGTGTGTTTGGTAGGAAAGAATAACTCTGGCAAATCCACAGTGTTACGAGCGTATGAACTAGCGAAAGGGTCTACCACCTTCGATGCCAGCCGTGACCGTTATCAGCATACGGCTGACGACCAAGAGTCAGAAATCCAGCTTGAGGTGCACATCCCCGAAAACATTGGCAACGTGGATGCACGGTGGAAATCGGAGCGTGACGGACTACTAATTGTCAGAAGTCGATGGCAGTGGTGCTTTCCAGGATTCGTAAAAAGTCGAACAACTTGGGATCCGGTTGCCGGGGAGAATGGACAAGGTGACTGGGCGGCAGACGGAAAAGCAGGTGGTGCCGATCCAGTCTTCGGGGCACGCTTGCCCCGACCATTGAGAATTGGGTCGTTTGATGACCCAGAGAAGACGGAAGCCATGCTGTTAGCATTGGCGCTGACGCCTCTCATCGAAGCGCTTGAGCAGGAACGGATGACTGAGGGTTCTGAGCTGGCCCGAGCCATTTCAGCTGTATCTGCTCGCGTAAGTGCTATCGGCGGGGCCCATGAACAGCATTTCAACGTGATCGCGGGTCAAGTCGCGGCAGGTTTTAGGGGAGTGTTTCCCAGTCTAGATATTCTGCTTGCAATAGGGACTGCGCCGCTGGTTCCAAAGCTTGCGGAGCTTCTAAAAAGCGGCTCGAAGCTAAAGGTTAAGGATGGCGAAGTAGAAACCCAGCTTTCCCAGCAAGGTGCGGGTGCGCAGCGTGCTCTGTTCTGGTCGATGCTGCAGGTGCACAACGAGCTGACTAGGAACAAAGAAATTCGCGCTGAATACAAGAAGGTGCTGGATAAGACACAAGCTGATCTGAAAAAGAGACTTGTGAAGGCAAAGGATGCCCAGCGGCAAGAGGTCGAAGAAGAGCTACGCCAGGTTAACGCTCAGCTTGAGGCGCATGCGGCCGGTGCGCCTATACCCGACAGCCCAGATGACCCCGCCTTCCCTGGTTATCTGTTGCTTATCGATGAGCCGGAAAATGCCTTGCATCCATTAGCCGCACGGGCTGCCCAACGGCATCTGTATCGGCTCGCGGAGAGCCCGGACTGGCAGGTGATGATCACCACGCACTCTCCGTACTTCATAAACCCGTTCGAGGATCATACGACGATTGTTCGCCTCGAAAGATCGTCTGATGCCGGCCCAATTGCGCCTAGAACCTATAGGTCGGATGCAATTGAGTTTGAAGCAGACGACAAGCGGAGACTACAAGCGCTGCAGCACATAGACCCGAGCTTCTCTGAAGTTTTCTTCGGCTCCTACCCGATACTGGTTGAAGGAGATACAGAGCATGCGGCTTTCCTATCTTCGATTATCGAACGACAACACGATCTGATTGATCGTGTCACCGTTATCCGCGCTCGAGGTAAGGCAATTCTGGCGCCGCTGGTGAAAGTACTGGCTCACTTCAAAATGAATTTCGGCATCGTTCATGATGCTGATGCTCCCTATAAAAAGAACCGTACTGCAAATGGAATGTGGACGGAAAACGAGAAAATAAGAGCCTCGATAGTGGCAGCTAGAGCGTCAGGCTCAATCGTGCGTCACCGAGTGAGCATTCCAGATTTTGAGCGATTCCTTGGTGGTGAGGAGGAGTCGAAAGATAAGCCGCTGAACGCATACATCCGCGTGTCGTCGGACGACGCCCTCGCCGGACGGGTTCAGGAGTTGCTTACGGAGTTGCTCAGTGCTGATACCCACGATCCATTTCCCTCTGCAGACATTGCTGCACAAGGGTACTTGCCTCTTCTCCTTGCCAACGTAATGAGTTGGGCTACGGGTCACGGCTTGCAGGATGAGCCTCGATTTAGAGGTTGACTCGCATTGCCGAGTAGAACCGTCTAGGGAGTCATAAGCACTGAGCAGTGTCCCCTTCTGGCCGCTTGCAGCCATTCGCCTCCAACCAACCGCCCATACCTTTTATCTATCGACGCGTCTAAAAGTCTGGGCGGTTCCTTGTTCGATCAATCCTTCCCGTAGTTCATGATCGACAGCAGCCGAATCGGTACCTGCACCAACTGTTCCGGGCCATGCGGCACCTCGGCGTCGAAGGTCAGGCTGTCGCCGGCCTGCATGGCATAGAGCTGGTTGCCGTGGCGGTATACCAACTCGCCTTCGAGCAGGTGCAGGAACTCGGTGCCCGGGTGGGAGAAGGTCGGAAACTCCTCGCTGGCATCGTCCATGCTGACCATGTAGGCCTCGAAGCTCTTCTTCGGCCCGCGGGTGTGGTTCAGCAAATGATAGGTATGGCCCTTCTCGGTGCCACGGCGTACCACCTCGAGCCCTTCATCGGCTTTCACCAGGAGCGCGCCGCTGCCTTGCTGATCATATTGGCTGAACAGCTTGGACATCGGCATGCCGAGCACGTCGCAGAGCCGGCTGAGGGTGTCGAGGCTGGTGGATACCTGGGCGTTCTCGATCTTGCTTAGCATGCCCTGGCTGATGCCGGCAATGCGCGCGACCTCGGCGATTTTCAATTCCTGGGCGAGGCGCTGGCGGCGAATCTGCATACCCAGGTACTGCTCAAGCTGTAAACGGGGTGGAGTCTCTATGCTCTTGCTCATGCACTGCCATTTTCTAAATATGAATAATAGATTCGCACCAGGAATGATCAGGCTGCATTGCAACGGTGCATGCCAGGGGGTGTGAATTTCCTGCTATGAAAACACTTTTCCCCTGCGGATAGAAGAAAACCCGCGTGGTGTCTGGCTCTCGCCTGCGGTGGCCGGGATTGGCAAGTTGATTGCATTCTTAATGGGAAAGTTAATTTCCTTATTGGAATAATCACCGAGTCGACAGGAGCCACGTGATGTTGCCAAGCGAAACCCAACAGGTCATCGAGAAACACGCGATCAAGTATGTCCTTGCCCAGTTCGTGGATATCCATGGCTCGGCCAAGACCAAATCGGTGCCGGTGTCGGGCCTGGAGGCGGTGGCGGAAGCGGGGGCAGGGTTTGCGGGTTTCGCCATCTGCGGCATGGGCATGGAGCCCCACGGGCCGGATTTCATGGCCAAGGGCGATCTGTCGACGCTGATCCCCGTACCGTGGCAGCCGGGTTACGGGCGGGTCGTGTGTATCGGGCATGTCGACGGGCAACCCTGGCCCTACGACAGCCGCTATGTACTGCAGCAACAAGTGGAACGCCTGAAGGCGCGCGGCTGGACGCTCAATACCGGTCTGGAGCCGGAATTCAACCTGATGCGTCGCGACGAGTCCGGCACGCTGCAACTGGTCGATGCCAGCGATAACCTCGACAAGCCCTGCTACGACTACAAGGGCCTGTCGCGCTCCCGCGAGTTTCTGGAAAAGCTGACGGAGGCGCTGCAGCCGGTCGGTTTCGACATCTACCAAATCGACCACGAAGACGCCAACGGCCAGTTCGAGATCAATTACACCTACAGCGATGCCATGGAGTCGGCGGACCGCTTCACCTTCTTCCGCATGGCCGCCGGCGAGATCGCCAACGACCTGGGCATGATCTGCTCGTTCATGCCCAAGCCGGACCCGAAGCGGGCCGGCAACGGCATGCACTTCCACCTGTCCCTCGCCAGTGCCGAGAGCAAGAACCTGTTCTTCGATGCCAGTGACAAGAACGGCATGGGCCTGTCGAAGCTCGCCTATCACTTCGCCGCCGGCCTGCTGGCCCATGGCCCGGCGTTGTGCGCCTTCGCCGCGCCGACGGTGAATTCCTACAAGCGCCTGGTGGTCGGCAACTCGCTGTCCGGCGCCACCTGGGCGCCGGCGTTCATCGCCTTTGGCGCCAACAACCGCTCGGCGATGGTGCGGGTGCCCTATGGCCGCCTGGAGTTCCGCCTGCCGGACGCTGGCTGCAACCCGTACCTGGTCAGCGCCGCGATCATCGCCGCCGGGCTCGACGGCATCGACCGCCAGCTGATGCCCGATCAGATCTGCAACGAAAACCTCTACGCGCTGGGCCTCGAAGCCATTGCCGCGCGAGGCATCAAGACCCTGCCGCAGTCCCTCAAGGAAGCCTGCGATGCGCTGGAAGCCGACTCGCTGTTCGCCGAGGTGATGGGCAAGGAGATCGTCGGCGAGTTCATCAAGCTCAAGCGCATGGAGTGGGTGGAGTACAGCCGCCACGTCTCCGACTGGGAGATCAAGCGCTACACCGAATTCTTCTGATCCGACCTCTTCGTTCAACCGTTTTCCGGCGCCCGCCCATGGGTAGGGCGCCTTCTGCCCAGGAGTTTTAGCTATGTGTGGAATCGTGGGGCTTTACCTGAAAAATCCGCAGCTGGAATCGCAGCTCGGCAAGCTGTTCGAGCCGATGCTCGAGGCCATGACCGCCCGCGGCCCGGACAGTGCCGGCTTTGCCATCTATGGCGATGAAGTGGCCGATGGCTGGGTCAAGCTGACCCTGCAGGCGACCACCGAGGGTTATGACTTCGCGGCCCTGGTGAAGGCCGTGGGGGAAAAGCTCGGCGCCGAGCTGGACTGGTTTCAGAACGCCAGCGCCATCGTGCTCAAGATCAAGGCCGAAGAAGGCGCCGTACGCGCCGCGTTGAGCGAGCTGGCGCCGAGCGTGCGCATCATGAGCGCCGGGCAGAGCATCGAGATTCTCAAGGGCATGGGCTTGCCGCGGGAGATTTCCGAACGCTTCGGCCTGGCTTCGATGAAGGGCAGCCACATCATCGGCCACACCCGCATGGCCACCGAAAGTGCGGTGACCATGGAAGGCAGCCACCCGTTCTCCACCGGCGCAGACCTCTGCCTGGTGCACAACGGCTCGCTGTCCAACCACTTCCGCCTGCGCCAGGAACTGCGCCGCGAAGGCATCCACTTCGAGACCGAGAACGACACCGAGGTCGCCGCCGGTTACCTGGCCTGGCGCCTGCAGCAGGGTGACTCGCTGAAGCAGGCGCTGGACAGCTCGCTGGAGGCGCTGGACGGTTTCTTCACCTTCGCCATCGGCACCCGCAACGGCTTTGCGGTGATTCGCGACCCGATCGCCTGCAAGCCGGCGATCCTCGCCGAGACCGAAGACTACGTCGCCATGGCCTCGGAATACCAGGCGCTGTCGAGCCTGCCGGGCATCGACAAGGCCAAGGTCTGGGAACCGGTTCCCGCCACCCTGTACATCTGGGAACGCAAGAAGGAGCACGCAGCATGAAAACCATCGATCTTTCCAGCGCCAGCGTGCGTGACCTCAACCAGGCCCTGCACGACCAGGCCCAGGCTGTCGACGAGCGCGAGTGGGTCGTGACCCATCCCAACGGCGCCCACAACCTGGCGGTCGGCGTCAACGAAGCCATCTCCATCGATATCCAGGGGCATGCCGGCTATTACTGCGCGGGCATGAACCAGAAGGCCTCGGTCACCGTGCATGGCAACGTCGGCGTGGGCTGCGCCGAGAACATGATGAGCGGCTATGTGCGCGTCAAGGGCAGCGCCTCCCAGGCGGCCGGTGCGACCGCCCATGGCGGCCTGCTGGTCATCGAAGGCGATGCCGGCGCACGTTGCGGCATTTCCATGAAGGGCATCGACATCGTGGTCGGCGGCAGCATCGGTCACATGAGCTGCTTCATGGGCCAGGCCGGACGGCTGGTTGTGTGTGGCGATGCCGGCGATGCGCTGGGCGATTCGCTGTACGAAACCAGGATTTTCGTCAAAGGCAGCGTCGAGTCGCTGGGTTCGGACTGCATCGAGAAGGAGATGCGTGCCGAGCACATCGAGGAGCTGCAGGCGCTGCTCAATCGCGCCGGCTTCCAGGAAAACGCAGCCGATTTCAAACGCTACGGCTCGGCTCGCCAGCTGTACAACTTCAAGGTCGATAACGCCAGCGCGTACTGACCAACTTCCCTGTGGGAGCGGACCAGCGTGCCCGGACCAGGCGTCCCGCGCGCTCCCACGGGTGACATCTTTCGAGGAGCGTCTCCATGAGCGAGAAACAACCCCCTGTCCTGCGCGAGTCGGCCACCTTCGACCGCCTGACCATCCAGGAAATCCAGCGTGCCGCCGAAACCGGCATCTACGACATTCGCGGCGGCGGCACCAAGCGCAAGCTGCCGCACTTCGACGACCTGCTACTGCTTGGCGCCAGCATGTCGCGCTATCCGCTGGAAGGCTACCGCGAGAAGTGCGGCACCGATGTCATCCTCGGCAACCGCTTCGCCAAGAAGCCGCTGCACCTAAAGATCCCCGTAACCATCGCCGGCATGAGCTTTGGCGCGCTGTCGGCCAACGCCAAGGAAGCCCTCGGCCGTGGCGCCAGCATCGCCGGCACCAGCACCACTACCGGCGACGGCGGCATGACCCCGGAAGAGCGCGGCCAGTCGCAGCACCTGGTGTATCAGTACCTGCCGTCGCGATACGGCATGAACCCGGACGATCTGCGCAAGGCCGACGCCATCGAAATCGTGCTGGGGCAGGGCGCCAAGCCGGGCGGCGGCGGCATGCTGCTGGGCATGAAGGTCACCGAGCGCGTCGCGGGCATGCGCACGCTGCCCATCGGTGTGGACCAGCGTTCGGCGTGCCGTCACCCGGACTGGACCGGCCCGGACGACCTGGCGATCAAGATCGCCGAGCTGCGCGAGATCACCGACTGGGAAAAACCCATCTACGTGAAGGTCGGCGCCAGCCGGCCGTACTACGACGTGAAACTGGCGGTGAAAGCCGGTGCCGACGTGATCGTGCTGGACGGCATGCAGGGCGGCACCGCCGCGACTCAGGAAGTGTTCATCGAACACGTCGGCATCCCGATTCTGCCGGCCATCCCGCAGGCCGTGCAGGCGCTGCAGGAAATGGGCATGCACCGCAAGGTGCAACTGATCGTCTCCGGTGGCATCCGCAACGGCGCCGACGTGGCCAAGGCCATGGCCCTGGGCGCCGATGCCGTTGCCATCGGCACTGCCGCGTTGATCGCCCTGGGCGACAACCATCCGCGCCTGGACGAGGAACTGAAGAAGATCGGTTCGGCCGCCGGCTACTACGACGATTGGCAGAATGGTCGCGATCCGGCGGGCATTACCACCCAGGACCCGGAGCTGTCCAAGCGCCTCGATCCGGTCGAAGGCGGCCGGCGCCTGGCGAACTACCTGCGTGTGCTGGTGCTGGAAGCCCAGACCATGGCCCGCGCCTGCGGCAAGTCGCACCTGCACAACCTCGACCCCGAGGATCTGGTCGCGCTGACCGTCGAGTCCGCCGCCATGGCACGCGTACCCTTGGCCGGCACCAGCTGGGTGCCTGGACAGGGTTACTGACCTCACCCATCAGCCGGCTTTTCCCAAGCGGAAAAGCCGGCTTTTGTGCATCTGAAAGGCGTCAAATGACTGCATCCTGGGCCTGGGCGATCCTGCTCACCGCCGGCATCTGCGAAGTGATGTACGCCTCTGCCATTCCCCGTACGCAGGGCTTCACGCGGCTTTGGCCGAGCCTCTACTGCCTCTTCTTCATCGCACTGAGCATGTACCTGCTGACCCTGTCGGCCCGCTACCTGCCGATGGGCACTGCCTATGCGGTATGGGTCGGCATCGGGGCGGTCGGTACGGCTATCTATGGGATTCTCTTTCTTCACGAACCGGCCACGCTGGCGCGGCTGGTGTGCCTGATGCTGATCATCTGCGGGGTGGTCGGCCTGAAGCTGTTCAGTCCGGTGAGCTAGGGCTGTCGACGCCGCGCCGGAGCTTGTTTGGCGCGAGGTAGGGCATGAGAGGCGAAGTCTGGCGGGCAGATGCGCCATCGAGTGACGCCGTGCGTCGAAGCAGCCCGGCCTTGCGGAGTGCGCGGGAAATCTCGCCATGCATCGTTGGAAGAGGGGAAGGGGTGCCGGTCCCTGCGTCTTTCGTTTCGCGGATCGCCGGGTGAGTGCTCGCGGCAAGGCGGGTCGCGCTGAAACCTCGGCAGATCCTGGGCGCGAGGGCAGGGCCAGGGGGGCTGCCCGAGCGAGGTGCCAGTGCACCCCGTCCAGGCAAAGGGGATATCAGCCGGCCCCGGGTGGGGCCGGCTGCCGTCGTCAGACGGCGCTGTCGTCCAGCTCGCCGGTTCTGATCCGCACGACCCTTTCGAGGTCCTGGATGAACACCTTGCCATCGCCGATCTTGCCGGTACGGGTGGCTTTCAGGATGGCCTCCACGGCCGCCGGGGAGAAGTTGTCCGCCACCACCAGCTCCAGTTTGACCTTGGGCAGCATCTGCACCTCGTACTCGGCGCCCCGGTAGACTTCCGTGTGGCCTTTCTGGCGGCCGTAGCCCCTGACTTCGGTGATCGTGACGCCATTGACGCCCACCTCGGTGAGCGCCTCACGCACGCCGTCGAGTAGAAACGGTTTGATGATCGCGGTGATCAGTTTCATCGCCTTAGCCCTTAGTTCGAGTACTTGTAGCCCACTTCGCCGTGGGAGGAGAGGTCGAGGCCGTCGAGCTCGGTTTCTTCATCCACACGCAGACCGCGGCACAGCAGGCCGGCGACCTTGTAGGCGATCAGGCTGGTGATGGCCGAGAAGGTGATGCTGAACAGGATGGCGCCACCGTTGACCAGCAACTGGCTGAACAGGTCGCGGCCTTCGGCGAAGCCCTGGCCACCGATGGCGGTGTGCGCGAGCACGGGCGTCAGCAGGCCGCCGAGGATGCCGGCCACGCCATGCACGCCGAACACGTCGAAGGAGTCATCCAGGCCGATCATCGGTTTGAGTTTTTCCACCGACCAGACACACACCGGGCCGGCGATGAGGCCGAGCAGGATGGCGCCCATGGGCCCGACGAAACCGCAGGCCGGGGTGATGGCCACCAAGCCGGCGATGGCCCCGGACAGCGCGCCGAACATGCTCGGACGGCCACGGTGCTGCCATTCGACGACCATCCAGCCCAATGCGCCGGCACAGCTGGCGAGCATGGTGTTGACCATTATCAGCATCGCGTAGCCGTTGGCCGCCAGCGCGCAGCCACCGCAGAAACCCAGCCAGCCGACCCACAGCAGCGAGCCGCCGGTGAGCGTCATGGTCATGTTGTGCGGCGCCAGCGACGGCGTGCCGAAGCCATGGCGGCGCCCCAGCAACCAGGCGCCCACCAGCGCGGCGATACCGACGTTCAGGTGCACCACGTTGCCACCCGCGAAGTCCTGTACCCCTAGGTTGAACACCCAACCGCCGCCCCAGGCCATATGCGCCATGGGGATGTAGTTGATGGTCAGCCACACGGCCATGAACACCATCACCGCCGAGAACTTCATGCGCTCGGCGAAGCCGCCGACGATGATCGCCGGAGTGATGGCGGCGAACAGCAGCATGAACAGGAAGTACAGGTACTCCGGAATGGTGCCGACTATCGAGTCCTTGGTGATGCCAAGCATGAACAGCTTGTCCACGCCGCCGATCATCGCCTGCAGCGGGCCGCCGTCGGTGAAGGTCAGGCTGTAGCCGTAGATCGCGAACAGCACCGACATCAGCGAGGCGGTGCAGAACACCTGCATGAGGATCGACAGCACGTTCTTGGTCCGTGCCATGCCGCCGTAGAAGAGCGCGAGCCCCGGCAGCGTCATCAGCAACACGACCAGCGAGCAGAGCGCCACGAAGGCCGTATCGCCACTGTCGATCGTCGGTACCGCCTCGTCGGCGAGGGCGACGGTACTGCCAAGAACCAGGGGAAGAACGAACATACTGCGGCCAATCTGTGCAAACCGAACCATTGCCTGCTGCCTCCAACCGACGGGAAAGTTATCCGGCCGCTGTCGGCGGCGCACCGGATTTTTCTGCCCCTGGAACCATCAGGCGAGCGCGCTGATTTTATTCCTGTGGGGCAATTAAATTCCCTTTCAGTAAAGCAATTGGCCTGCCAAAAGTGCCGTCCTCCGGTTGTTTTTCCGCTAACCCCTTGAGCTGAAACAACTTGTTACGAGGGGCCGGGAATGCCGCCGAGCGGGGCGCGAATGCAATGCATTGTCATGGTGCGCGAGGCGCTGTTCTGCTGCCTGATGGGTATCGCGGAGGGGCGTGGAGCGGGGGGATGACCGGCAGCGATCGCTGCCGGTCGAGGGGGTCACTTCAGCTTGTCGAGGTCTTCGTCCGGCAGCGCGTAGCTGTGGTTCTCGTGAATGACGGTGGCGATCAATGCGTAGAGGCTGGTGGCCGCCACCAGAAAGCTGATGACGGCCAGGATGGCGGGCTTGTCGGCGAAGGTGAATACGGCGCTGGCACCTTCGTAGGTGGTGATGCTCATGGCACTACTCCTTTGGGTGAGTCCTTAGGTGAGCCGGCCGCGTTCGCGGCCGGCCGGGGGTCATTGGGCTATGGCGGTGCCCGGTGCGGCGCTGCCACCCACCGTGCTGCTCTGGCCGTACATGCTGCTCCACTCCGGGTAGGCCTGAGCCGGTACTTCGGTGAGGTCCAGGCCGCGCTCTTCGGCATGCGCCGGAACCCGCAGGATGCCGGCCTTTTTCAAGGCATAGGAGATGCCGTAGCCGGGGAAGAAGCCCAGCGCCGCCATGACCAGCGCGCCGCCGAGTTGGCCGAAGAAACTGACCTCCGCCATGCCGTTCACGTTGGGGTAACCGGCCAGGAAGATGCCGCTGATCACCAGCCCGGCGAAACCGCCGAAGCCGTGCACGGCGAAGGCGCCGACCGCATCGTCCAGCTTGAGCTTGAGCAGCAGGTTGTTGACCAGCGGTGCCAGGGCCGAAACGCCCATGCCGATCAGGTAGGCCAGCCCGGGATGGTAGAGGTCCAGGCCAGGCGCCACCGAGATGATGCCGACCAGGCCACCCGACATCATCCAGTAGGGTTCACGGGTGGTCAGGTAGGCGCCGATCAGGCCGCCGGCGAAGCCCATCAGGGTGTTGAAGGAAAACGCCGAGAGGTTGGTCGGCTGGCCATAGATGTTGATCCACTGCGCACCCGAGTTGTAGATGATGCAGCCGCCGAGGAAGCCGAAGAAGCCGACGATGATCAGCATCAGGCCGACCACGCTCATCGGCATGCTGTGGCCGACGATGGCGTTGGCGCTGCCGTCCGGGTTGAAGCGGCCGATGCGCGCGCCGAGGTTGATCAGCACGCCGAGGGCGAAGAAGCCGGCGATCATGTGCACCACGCCCGCGGCGCCGACGTCATGGTAGCCCCATTTCACGGTCAGCCAGCCTTCCGGGTGCCAGCCCCAGGCCGCCGCCAGCAGCCAGAGAAAGCCGCCGAGGACGATGGTCATGATGATGAAGGCGCTCATCCGCGCCCGTTCGATGATCGCGCCGGAGAGAATCGAGCCGGTGGTGGCGGCGAACAGCGCGAACGCGCCCCAGAAGATGCCGGTGGCATTGTCCTGGATGTTCGGGCCCATGGACTGGCTCCACGGCATGCCGGCCATCAGCGCGTCCATGCGCGGCACCAGACCGTCGGGGAAGGCGTTGTAAACGGCCCAGCCGAGGAGGAACACGCTGGGGACGATGAAGCCGAACGCGAGGATGTTCTTCACGCCCGCCGCCAGGGCGTTTTTCAGGCGCGAGGCGCCAATCTCGTAGGACAGAAAACCTGCGTGGATGCAGATCATCAACGCGGTACACCACCAATAGAACATTTCCATGTTCAGGGTGTTGGTCATTTCGATCAGGGCCTGCAGCTCCTCGAGCGTCGGCGGGGTCTTCTTGTCTTCCATTACTGAATCCTCGAAAGCGGTTTATTGGACTAAGTGGTGCGAAGGCAGGTTGAACCGAAATTTTTTATTTTTGATAAACAAAGTTTCTCTTTGAGAAAGCAATGTGTGTGCCAGCGGGAGGGAGATCGACGACGAGGCGAGCGGAGCCGTTGGCTATTTTTCACGCAGGTTTTCCGTTCACGTTTTCAACGGCGTACCTGCCGCCGGTTCGCCGGCGCGCTCCTTCTGCAACATGCCCTGGATCTGCTGCACCGACTCCTGGGTGCGCCGCGCCAGGTTGCGCACTTCATCGGCGACCACGGCGAAGCCGCGGCCCTGATCGCCCGCCCGGGCCGCTTCGATGGCGGCATTGAGCGCCAGCAGGTTGGTCTGTTCGGCGATGCTGCGGATCACCCCGGCGACCTGGGCGATCTGCGCGTAGGTGGCCTGGATGTTGGCCTGCTCTCGCTGGTGCAGCGTGGCGGCGGTCTTCTCGTCCGTGATCTCGCGTACCGCTCCGGTGACGTAGACCAGCCGACCCTGGGCATCGCGCAGGCAGCGGCCACGTTCGCGGAACCACACCTCGCCGCGCACCTTGTGGCGCATGCGGTACTCGACGGCGTAGAAGCCGTCGCCGCCGGTGTCGACCATCGATGCGTTGAACACCTGCATGACCTGTTTCAGGTCATCGGGGTTGACCACCTTGAAGTAGCTGTCCCAACCGTCCGGAAATTCCTGGGCGCTGTAGCCGATCAGTTCGCGGAACTGCTCGGACCAGCGGATCAGGTTCTGCGGGTGATCGGGGTCGCCCGCCACCACGTTCATCGCCCAGCAGCCTTCGGTGAGCGTGCGCTTGGTCAGCTCCCACACCTGGCGCTCTTCTTCCCAGTGGGCACGCTCGGCGTCCAGCGCGTGCAGGCACCGCTGGCTGTCCTCGCGTTCCTGGAGCAGCTCGCCAATCTGCTTCCGTGCCTCCTTGAGATCGGCCTCGAGTGCCACGTATTCGTCGGCACTGCAGGGGGGCGCTGGCTGGCGTTCGGCCTGCTGGCGAGCGTGCTGCAGCGCGTCCCACTCGTGCTGCAGCCGCTGCAGGCTGCTGGACAGCGCGGTGTGCTGTTGCAGCGGCGCGGGCGCGGAGACGGGCTGGCCGTCGCACAGGCGGTTGAGCCACTGACTGAGTTCGCTGGCCAGGTTTCGGGATGCATTGCGGAACCACATCGGCCCATCCTCCGTGAGATTGAATGGCCATCCCCAAGCAATTCTCCGTCCACACCCGGTGCGTTCAGGCGCGCACCCGGCTCTTGTCCGGGTCGTAGGCGACGGTGCTGGCGCTGACCTGCGCGCGAATGCGCTTCTGCTGGCTATCGAGCTTGCCGATCTCGACCACGGTGCCGGGCTCGCAGTAGCCGACATCCAACCGGCACAGGGCAATGTTGCGGCCCAGCACGGGCGAGCGTGTGGCACTGGTGATCACGCCGATCTGCGCGCGGCCGTCGTGTACGCAGTCGCCATGGGCGGCGGTTTCGTTGCCTTCCAGGTGCAGGCCGACCAGCCTGTGGCGAGGTGCGGCATTGCGCCGCGATAGGGCGTCGCGGCCGATGAAGTCCGCGGCCTTGCTCTTGAGTGGCACACAGAAGCCGATGCCGGCCTCGAACGGGTCCGTCTGGTCGTCGAATTCGTAGCCGGCGAAGATCAGCCCGGCTTCGATACGCAGCATGTCCAGCGCCTCCAGGCCCAACGGCACCAGGCCCATGGGTTCGCCGAGCTGCCACAGGCGTTGCCAGACCTGCAGCGCATCCTGCGGATGGCACCAGATTTCGTAGCCCAGCTCGCCGGTGTAGCCGGTGCGCGAGACCATCACGGGCGGGCCGTTGTAATCGTCCAGGCGGCCGACCAGAAAGCGGAACCAGCCCAGTTCTTCCAGCTTGGGTTGAGTGCCGGGCGTCCAGATCATCTGCGCGAGCAACTGGCGGCTCAGCGGGCCCTGCACCGCGACGTTGTGGATCTGCTCGGAGGCGCTCTTTATCCACACCTTCATGCCCAGTTTCTCGGCCTGCTCGCGCAGCCAGACGCCGGCGTAGTCCTCGCCGCCGATCCAGCGGAACGCATCGGCGCCCAGGCGCAGCAGGGTGCCGTCGTCGAGCATGCCGCCATGCTCATAGCACATCGCCGAATAGACCACCTGGCCCACCGCGAGCTTGCGTACATCGCGGGTCAGACAGTAGTCGAGCAGCGCTTCGGCGTCGGGGCCGAGCACCTCGAATTTGCGCAGCGCGGAGAGGTCCATCACCGCCACGCGCTCCCGGCAGCCGTGGTATTCCTCGGTGGCGCCATAGCCGTCGAAACGGGTCGGTGTCCAGAAACCGCGGTAGTCGACGAACTGCCGGGTGAGGGCCGAAGTGCCGGCGTGAAAGCCGCTTTCGCGGGTCAGTACCGGGTCGGCATCTGCTGTTTTTCGAGTGGCCATGGCGAGACTGAAACGCTCCTTCTCGGAATACACGCGGATATGGATATCGGTGGGCTGCCAGCCGTTGGCCGGGTCGATGTCGTCCGGGCAGGAACTGCTGGCGCAGAGCAGGTCGGTCATCGCCTTGAGCAGCACGTAATCGCCGGGACGCGACCAGGGTTCGTCCAGCGTCAGATGCTGGTGGGCGTCGATGCCGGTGTTGTAGAAAAAATTGATCGCCGGCCAGCCGGCACGCGGGCTCACGCCGTGCGCGGTCATGGCGCGGCTGATGTTGTCGCTGCAGTTGGCGTGGCCGAAGTAGCCATGGGCCTCGTAGTAACGCGCGGCGCAGGCCAAGGCGAAGGTGTCGTGGCGGCCGACGGTGTCGCGCACCACTTCGAGCATCGGCTGCATGTCGCGGTCGTAGAAGCGGCTGAACAGGCCGGGGCCCGGGTAGGCGCTGCCATTCAGGGTGCGGGTGACGGTGGGGTCGAGGTCGATCTCGCGCCCGGTGTCGAGGCCGCGGCGGTTGAAGGCGACGAAATCCGAACACTGGCGCCCGGCGACGTCGATCACCTGAATGAACTGCCCGGCGGCGACGACGTAGTCGCGGGCAGTGCCGGGGTGGATGGTGAACTCGTCGATCACCTCGCCCAGTGGCGCCGGCAGTGGCGGCAGCCAGAGCCCTGACGGATTGGCGCGGTGGATCAGCAGACGCAGCTCGCTGGCGCGCTGCTGGCTGTCCACGGCCACACGCCCGCCCGGCGCGGCGACGATCACGCAGAGTGCCGCGCTGGCCTGCAATTCACGGCTGAAGCCCGCCGGTGTTGCCGCGGGCCACAACCGGGCGGCGGCCGGCAGGTGGCGGCAGTCCACGCCACGCCGGGCCAAGCCGCTGCTGACGTGGCGCGATTCGCGGCTGCCGTCGTGCAACAGGCGGGCGATGGTATCGGCACCGCTGCTGCCCTGCAGACCCAGGGCCGAAAGCGCTTCGCGGCCGTCCTCGGCGAAGGCCAGCAGTTCGGCAGGCTGGTCGCCTTCGATGTCGATCACCTGCAGGCGATCACCGGCCTGCAGCGCGACCACCGTCAGCCCGCCCGGCGCCACGCGGTGGCGCTCCAGGTCGGCGGCACGGGCGAACAGGGCCGGCTCCAGCGGGCGGCTTGTCACGGGCAGATTCATGGCGGGCCTCAGCTGACGGACTTTAGGCAGTCGGTGGGGGCATCGGCCAGATAGGCCGTCAGCGAGTCATCGAGCGCTTCCAGCCAGGGGGTGTGATGGGGCGTGGCGAGGGTGCCGGTGATCAGCGAGCGATAGCACTTGTCGCGGTAGCCCATGATGCTTTCGTACTTGTCCTCCTTCCATTGCAGGAAGGTGGCGTTGACCTCGGCGATGTCGAAGCTCGGGTAGTCGGTGGCGGCGATCAGCTGGCGGATGTACTCGCCCTGGAACTCGAACATCTGCTGCGCGGTTTCCAGCGTTTCTTCTTCCTGGCGCCAGGCCAGGTTTTCGGCGTGCATGTGCTCGGCGTCGGGCAGGGCGATGCGCCCCAGGATCACGTCGCGGGCATACCAGGCCTGGGCGTCGAACATGTTGAAGCTGTACCACTGGTCCTGCATGCCCAGGTAGATCAGCTTCGGGTTCGGCTCCCAGAACACGCCCTTGTAGAGGTTCAGCGGCCACAGGCGGTTGCCGGTCTTCAGGCGCAGCGATTCGGGCAGGAACGGGAAGTGGTGCTTGTAGCCGGTGCACAGGATGATCGCGTCGATGTGCTTGCTGCTGCCGTCGGCGAAGAAGGCGGTACTGCCCTGCACGTGGGTGAGCAACGGACGTTCTTCCCAGTTGGCCGGCCATTTGTAGCCCATCGGCGCGCTGCGGTAGCAACTGGTGATCGAGCGGGCGCCGTACTTGTAGCACTGCGAGCCGATGTCTTCCGCCGAGTAGCTGGCGCCGACGATGAGCACGTCCTTGCCCTTGAATTCCAGCGCGTCGCGAAAATCGTGGGCGTGCAGCACGCGCCCGGCGAAACGCTCGAAGCCCGGAAAGCTCGGCACGTTGGGCGTGGAAAAGTGGCCGCTGGCGACCACCACGTAGTCGAAGGTTTCGCTATAGGTGCGGTCGTTCAGATGGTCGTGCGCGGTGACCGTGAACAGCTGGCTGTCGGCATCGAAGCTGACGTTGCGCACGGCGGTGTCGAAGCGGATGTAAGGCCGCACGCCGGCTTTCTCGACGCGGCCCTTGATGTAGTCCCAGAGCACTTCGCGCGGCGGGTAGGAACCCATGGGCCGGCCGAAGTGTTCGTCGAAGCTGTAGTCGGCGAACTCCAGGCATTCCTTCGGCCCGTTCGACCAGAGATAGCGGTACATGCTGCCGTGCACCGGCTCGCCATGCTCGTCGAGGCCGGTGCGCCAGGTGTAGTTCCACATGCCGCCCCAGTCGGCCTGTTTCTCGAAGCAGACCAGTTCGGGAATCTCCGCCCCGGCGGCCTGGGCCGACTGGAAGGCTCGCAGTTGCGCCAGGCCGCAGGGGCCGGCGCCGATGATGGCGACGCGTTGGTTCATGTTCGGTTCTCCGATTGGCGGTGATGACGCCGCGTACCCACGCAGCGCCCGGGAGCGCTCAAGGCCTTCAGCCCTTGGCGGTACGTTTCTTCTTCTCGGGGTCGTCGAAGGGCAGGCTATGGGCGATGGCGCCGACCTGCAGGCTGCCGCGTACCTCCAGGGGGACACCCTGCTCGGCGATGTGGGGTTCGACGCGGGCGATGGCCATGGAGCGTCCGCTCAGGCGCGAGTACATGGCGCAGGTGATCAGGCCCACCTGGCGGCCGTCGTGCCAGAGCGTGTCGCCCCCTTCGGCGGCTTTCTCGCCCTCGAGCAGCACGCCAAAGATCTTGAAGCGCTCCTTGCCCTCGCGCCGGAAGTGCTCGCCGGCGCCGCGGAATTCGCGCTTGCCCGGCGATACGGTGAAGTCCAGGCCCAACTCCCACAGGGTGTCGCCCGCCTTCTGGTCGGCGAAGGGGTACATCTGCGAGTTGTCGTAGGGGAAGAACAGCAGGTAGCTCTCCACGCGCAGCCAGTCGAGGGCGGTGAAGGCGCAGGGGATGATGCCGTGGCCCTGGCCCTTTTCCAGGATGCCGTCCCAGATCAGCGGCGCATCGGCGGCCTTGCAGAAGATCTCGTAGCCACGCTCGCCGGTGTAGCCGGTGCGCGAGATCATCACCGGGCGGTCGAACAGTTTGGTCTGCAGGTGATGGAGGTAGGGCAGCTCGCGAATGCCGGGTACGTGCTCGGCAAGAAAGTCCACGGCGGCCGGGCCTTGCAGGGACAGGTCGTGCAGATCGTCGTCGAACAGCACCGCCACCTGGCGGCCCTGCGCCGAGCGGATCAGCATCTCGTAGCCGGTGCCGGCGCCGTGCACTACCATGAAGGCGTTGGGGCCGGTGCGATAGACGATGCAGTCGTCGATGAAGGTGCCGTCCTCGTCGAGCATGCAGGCGTACACCGACTTGCCCGGATAGAGCTTGGCCATGTCGCGGGTGGTGGCGTAGTCGAGCAGGCTTTCGGCGTGGGGACCGACGTAGTGCACCTTCTTCAGACCCGAGACGTCCATCAGCCCGGCTCGGGTGCGGATCGCCTCGTGGTGGTCGGCCAGATCGCTGGCGTAGGTCCAGGCGGTGCCCATGCCATTCCAGTCTTCCAGGTTCGAACCAAGCGCCAGGTGGCGTTCGCGGAGCGCACTGATGCGCCATGAATTGGCCATGGGAAAATTCCTCGTATGCAGGGGGGTGAGCGTCAGGCTTCGGGGTCGAACTGGCGCAGCCAGTCCACCAGTGTCTGGCGGTAGCGGGTCATGCCCTTGTAGTCGGCGATGGCGTCCGGCAGGTCGCGCAGCACGCGGTGCAGGCGGCGCCCCCAGGCCGGGTTGCTGACCAGTTCTTCCATGCTGATCAGGTAGGTGCGGATGCTGAACAGCACGGCGTTGGAGCGTGGCAGGCGGGCCATGTGCTGCAACTCCACGCGCAGGTGCACGAGGCGACCGACGTTGTCCGGGGTGACCGAGCCGCGGTCGCTGCCCCATTCGTGGAAGGTTTCCGGTGAGGTGTCCAGGCGCGGGTTGATGGTCAGCGTCCAGTTCAGCCGGCGTACCGGGTGGCCGACCTGGATGTTCAGCAGAAACTTCAGCGCGCGTTCGAAGATGCCCATCTGGTTGGCCATCGGCACGGGCGAGTGCCATTGCTTGAAGCTCATGCCGGCATCGAAACGCAGCGACCAGTCCGCCGGGCAGGTGACCATGCCGGCGTCCATGAACAGGTCGCCGTCGCGCTGGTCGAGCAGGGCGAAATCGCCCTGCATCTGCCGGGTGATGTACTCCAGCGGCTCGCAGGGCAGGCTGTCGGCATCGCCGAAGGTGAACGACTGATCGATGCCCATGGCCAGGTTCTGCCAGCGCCACGCGGTGCCGTTGCGTTCCAGCTGGAAGTGCTGCGGATAGTCGCCTGCCAGCTGCTCCATGAGCATCTCCAGCAGGTCCCAGGCGGCCTGGGCCATGTGCGGCATCACCAGGCAGCGCTCGGGGTCGCGCTCCAGCACGCGGGCACGCTCGGCCATCTCCGACAGGTAATGCTCGTCGACGTCGAAGCTGTGCTCGAACACCGAGCCCGGATCGCGCGACACCGCCGGCTCGATGTTCACCGAGTACATGTAGGCGTCTTCCGGGAACGGAAACGGAAACCGGGCGATGGCGGCCGGGCTGTTACGGAAGCTGAAGTCGTCCCGGTAGGTTTCTGCCGGTTTGAAGGTCAGGGTCATGGCACGTCTCCGGTATCAGATATCGAGCAGGATCGGGCTGCCGCAGCCACGCGAGACGCAGGGCATCAGGCTGCTGGCGCGTTCCTCGTGGGCGAGAAACAGGTCGCGGTGTTCCACGTCGCCTTTCAGGTAGGGCGTGCGGCACTGGCCGCACACCCCGCCGCGGCACAGGTTGGGCAGCTCCACGCCGGCGCTTTCCAGGGCTTCGAGCAGGCTTTGCTCGGCGCCGACGGCCACCTGCCGGCCACTGCGGGCCAGCTCGACGACGAAGGGCACGCCCGGCTCCGGCGCGGCGAAGGCTTCCCAGTGCACCCGCGCCGCGGGCCAGCCGAGCGCCAGGCTCTGCTCGCGCAGGGCATCGAGGAGCGATTGCGGGCCACAGGCGTAGACGTGGGTGCCAAGCGGGCGATGGCCCAGCAACTGACCGAGGTCGAGGCGCCGGGCGCTGCTTTCGTAGAGGTGCAGGTGCTCGCCGAGCTGCTCGCGCAGCACCTCGACATAGGCATCGCTCAGCCCGGCGCGGTAGGCGTAATGCAGCTCGAACGCGGCGCCGCGGCGCAGCAGCTCGGTGCAATAGGCGAGGAACGGGGTGATGCCGATACCGGCGGCGATCAGCACGTGCAGGCGCGCCGTGCTGTGCAGCGGAAAGAGATTGGCCGGCGGCGAGATTTTCAGTTGATCGCCGGTCTGCAGCTGTTCGTGCACATAGCGCGAGCCGCCGCGGGACTGGGCCTGCTGGCGCACGGCGATGCGGTAGTGGCTGGTGTCGCCCGGGTCGCTGAGCAGCGAGTAGGCGTTGCGCTTGCCGTTGGGCAGGTGCAGTTGCACATGGCTACCCGCGGAAAAGGCCGGCAGCGTGCCGTTCACGGGCATCAGCGAGACCTCGCGAATGACCGGGGTGATCAGCCGCGTTTCGCCGACCCGCACGTCGAGGGCGCTCATGGCCGGGCCTGCGCATAGGGCTGGTCGGCGTCCGCGCAGACGCCAAGGTAGGCGCCCAGCCGCTCGGAAAAATGCCGGCGCACTTCCAGCATGACCCCACAGTGGCTGCAGGGTTGCAGGTCAGCGCAGGTGCCTGGCTGGAGGTTGGCGCAGTGCACGCAGAACAGCATGCGCCGCCCGCTTTCGCTGCACTGCAGGGTGATCTCGTCGGCCAGCAGGCCGGCAGCCCGGGCCACCCCGCGCAGCGACCAGATGAAGGCTTCATCACCGTGCAGCTCAAGGTGCACGCCGACCTTGGCTTCGCTCAACAGCGTGGCGAGCGCCTCGCCCAGCGCGGCTTCGTCGGCGTACTCCGGCAGCGCCAGGTGGCGGAGTTCCGTATCGGCGCGGGCAAGCAATTGCGCATGGCGTTGCTGCCCGGCGTCCTGGGTGACCAGTACCTGAACGATCACCCGTTGGGCGGGATTTCCGCTGGGGTATCGCGGCACGCTGAAAGGGTGCAGTTCGGTTGTGCGATTCATGGCGATCCTTGTGCAGACTTGCCCTGGATTGAAGCGATCAGGTCATGTGTTGGTGCATGACTGGTGTTTCTCTGTAGGCAAAATAGTTTCCTGTCACGCCTATGCGCACAATCTGCCCAAGGGGATATGCCAAAAGGGGTAGTGCCTGCCGGGAGGCATGGAAGTTGCTGTCCGTATTCGTCCCACACCGCACAAGACGGCGAGGAGAACATGCGTGCAGCCAGTTTTGCCCCAGCCCCCGCAGCCGTGTCAGATGCGCTGACCGATCGTGAGGAGCAGACCCTGCAGTTGATCGCCGCAGGCAACAGCAACAAGCAGATCGCCCGCGAACTGGGCATCAGCGATGGCACGGTGAAAATCTATGTGCGTAGCCTGCTGCGCAAGTTTCACCTGCACTCGCGGCTGCAGCTGGCCAGCTGGGTGCACCGCCACAAGGGCGTGGCCTCGACCGTCAGCAAGCCGGCTGTCGGGCCGGCGAGCGTCGCCGGCCTGATCAACGACCTGCCGGTGCTGATCTATCGCGGCGACAACGCCCGCACCTGGTACATGGATTACGTCAGCGAAGGCTGCCTGCAACTGACCGGCTACTCCGCCGAATACCTGACCCGCGACCCCGCGCACAGCTTCGGCTCGCTGATCCTCGCCGAGTACGCCGACTACGTCTGGTACTGCGTGCAATGCGCCCTGCTCAAGCACGAGCCGTTTCAACTGCGCTATCGCATCTGCTGCGCCGATGGGCGCGTCAAGGAAGTCTGCGAGACGGGCATTGGTGTGTACTCGTCCAGCGGTGAAGTGCTGGGCGTGGAGGGCGCGATCTTCGAGGTGGCGGGTTAAGGCCCTTTGTCCCGATTCTTTCCCTCCAGGCCCATGTCCCCGGACGCCAAACAATCCGCCACATCCGATAGCAGCCCTGGTCCGGCCGGGTGCCAGCCCAGGCGCTCGCGGGTTTTCTGGCTGGAGGCGGACATGTCCTTTCCCACGAAGGCGCTTAGCCAGCCGAAATGTGCCGCGGCCTCGTCGCGGGGCAGCGCGCGGGTGGGCACGCCGAGGCAGTCGCCGATGGTCTGGGCGATGTCGCGGAAGCGGATGGCCGACTCCGCGGTGGCGTGGTAGCGGGCGCCGGGCTGGTGTTTTTCCAGGGCCAGGCGGTAGAGGCGGGCGGTATCGCTCAGGGGTGCGGCGGACCAGTGATTGAGGCTTTCGTCGAGGTAGGCGGATACGCCTTTCTCCCGCGCCAGATCGGTGACGTAACTCACCAGGCCCTGCCGCACCGGGTCGTGTATCTGCGACAGGCGCATCACCACGACGTTAATGCCGCGCTGGCTCAGGGCGTGCCCGGCCTGTTCCGACGCGACCCGGGGATTGGGGTGATGGAGGTCCGCGTGGTCCTCGTCCGCGCTCTGCCCCGGGGTCGAGGAGCCCATGGCGGTGCTCGAGGTGATCAGCAGCGGGCGCTGCGAACCTTCCAGCACGGCGCCCAGGGCGGCTATCACGCGGGCGTCCTGTTCGCAGTTGGCGACGAAACGGGCGAAGTCGTGATCGAAGGCGGTGTGGATGACCGCATCGCAAGCGTCGGCGCCGCGCCGCAGGCGGGCGAGGTCGTCGAGATCGCCGCGGTGTACCTCGGCGCCGAGTTTCTGCAGGACGCGAGCGCCGGCATCCGAGCGCGTCAGTCCGAGGACCTGATGGCCGGCGGCGAGCAATTCGCGGGTGACCTGGGTGCCGATGAAGCCTGTGGAACCGGTTACGAATACGCGCATGGTGCAATTCTCTCTTTGCGGGAGCGAGCAGCCTGCGCGTAGTGTTTACCCGGTAAAAGACGTGACGTTATCAGGGTATGAAGACTAACAGGGTGGCTATGGGCGAGTCGTCGGTTCAGCGTCTGGGGGCTTATCTGAAGGACTGTCGGGCGCGGCTGGACCCGGCGAACTTCGGCTATTCCAGCGCGCGTCGTCGCACGCCGGGGCTGCGTCGCGAAGAGGTGGCGCAGCGGGCCAGCATCAGCCCGACCTGGTACACCTGGCTCGAGCAGGGCCGTGGCGGTGCGCCGTCGGCCGAGGTGCTGAACCGGATCGCCGCCAGCCTGCTGATGACCGAGCCGGAGCGCGAACACCTGTTCCTGCTCGCGTTCGGCCATCCGCCGGAAGTCGTCTATCGCGTCCCCGAGGGCGTGACGCCGCGCTTGCAGCGGCTGCTGGATACGTTCGAGTACAGCCCCGCGATCATCAGGACCGCCGTCTGGGATGTGCTGGCCTGGAACCGCGCCGCGGCGGCGGTGTTCACCGATTACGGCCGGCTGCCGACGGGGCAGCGGAACATCCTGCGCCTGATGTTCTGCAACCCGGCCGCGCGCGCCCGGCAGGACGACTGGACCGGCATGGCGCGCTTCCTCGTGGGTACGTTTCGCGCCGATGCCTTGCGTGCCGGGGCCACGTCGCAGGTCGGCCAACTGGTGGATGAGCTGTGCTCGCAGAGCCCCGAGTTCGCCGCATTGTGGCGTGACAACGATGTGCGCATCCATGGCGAGGGCACCAAGCGCCTGCACCACGGCAGCCAGGGGCTGATCGAGCTGGAGTACTCCGGTTTCGCCGTGGATGGCCGCCCCGATCTCGGCATGATCGTCTACAACCCGGCGACGCCCGCCGACGTCGAGCGCGTTCGGGCGCTGCTGAAGGACTTTCAGCCGGCGCCGGTTGCCGACGTCGCGTCTTCGACGACCGGCGCCTAGCGGGTTTCCGCGCTAACGAAAGCCCCTCCCGGTCAAAACCGGGAAAGCCTGCGTCAGGAGAACAGCACCGACACGCCCGGACGTTCGCGGTTGGCGAGTTCCTGGCGGATGTGGTCGATGAGTTTTCGTGCGGTCGAGGTGATGCCCCGGTGCGGCGGGGTGAGGGCGTAGAGCGTGGCGGAGGGCAGGCCTTCGTCCTGGCACGCCAGTTTCAGCGCGCCGCTTTCCAGCGACGGCAGGCAGGCGCACAGCGGCAGGCAGGCCAACCCGAGGCCCGCGCCGGCGCCCTGCAACAGGGCCTGGGTGTTGTCGGCGCTGAGCGCCGGGTTGCGGATTTGGCGGGCGCCGCTACGCAGTTGCCAGGTCAGCCCGGTGGGCGAGGCGAGGGTGAGCAGATGCTCGTCCTCAACGTCGGCGAGCGAGCGCGGCTGGCCGAGTGCGTCGAGCAGTGCCGGGCTGCCGGCCACCACCCGTTTCAGCAGCGCCAGCGGGCGTGCCACCACGGCGGCGCTGTCCTTGGGGACGTCGTTGAGGCTCAGCGAAAGATCGAGGCGCTGGCTGACCAGATCGGCGGGGTTGTCCTGCAGGGTCAAGGCGAACTGCACCGCCGGATGCGTATTGCGGAAGGTCGCGAGCAGCTCCAGGGTCCAGTCGGAAAGGATGCTGGGAACGCCGATGCGCACCAGCCCGCCGGGTGTGCCGGTGGCGTTCAGCGCGCATTCCCGGGCGGCTTCGGCGGCGGCCAGCATGTCCAGGGCATGTCGATAGACCTGCTCGCCCACGGTGCTCATGGCGAACAGCCGCGTGCTGCGGTTGAGCAACTGCACGCCGAGTTGCCGTTCCAGCTGGGCCACGCGCCGGCTCAGGCTGGATTTCGCGACACCGGTCCGCTCGGCCGCGCCGGAGAAGCTGCCGGCCTCGACCACCTGCAGGTACCAGTAGAGATCGGCGAACAGGCTGGCGGTCAGGGCGGGCGTCGGTAACTGCGATTGGGACGCTCTGTTGCTCCCAGCGGAACGCTTGGTCATTTTTCCTCCACTGCCAGTGCGCTATCTTACGTCCCTCTTTTCTCCCGGACTTTTGCCGCAGCGGATTTTGCCTTTGCCGGCGCGGTTCGGAAGACAGGAAAAAGTCGGTGGCGGACGAGTGGTCGCCCGCAATGTAGTCGGCATGCGCACTGCGACGTTTCGAGTTCCGGGCCCCCGTAGCGGGCGCACGGCTTGCTCGGCAACAGCGTGGCAGGGTATCGAAGGCCAGGGATCAGAGAGCAGTATGAATGTACGAAGCGCAACGGGCGGACACCGGCCCCATCTTCTCCTCATCGACGATACTCCCGAGGAAATCCAGCCGCTGCTGGTGCAGTTGCGCGCGCAACCCTGGCGCATCACCGTCGCCAGCGATCCCCGGCAGGGCTATCAGCGCGCGCTGGCGCTGCGTCCCGACCTGATCCTGCTGGATGTGCGGATGCCGCAGATGGATGGCTTCACGCTCTGCCGGCTGCTGCGCGAAGCGCCCGCCACGCAGCGCACCCCGGTGATCTTCCTGTCTTCCGCCGGCGCGGTGGAGGAACGCCTCGAAGGCCTGCAGCTCGGCGGCGTCGACTACGTGCTCAAGCCCTGCGAACCGGCCGAGGTGCTGGCGCGCATCCGCATCCATCTTCAACTCACCTGGCGCACGCCGCAGCAGCCACCGACGACGGAAAGCGCCGAAGGCGTGGAGGCGGAGCAGGTCGTTCTGCTCGCGGCCATGCGTTTCATCGAGCAGAACCTCGGCGAGCTGCCGTCGCTGGGCGAGATCGCACGCAAGGTGGGCACCCACGACAAGCGCCTGTCCGGGATCTTCCGCGAGCGTCTGGACACCACCGTGTTCGCCTACATCCGCGAGGTGCGCCTGCGGCGCGCGCAGGAGCTGCTCGCCGAGGGTTCGATGAGTATTCAGGACATCGCCGACCTGCTCGGTTTCCGCAGCGCCTGCAATTTCACCACGGCGTTCCGCGAGCGCACGGGCACCACACCCAGCGGGTTTCGCCGCACGCTGCAGGGCGATGTGGCGGTGGAGAGGGCCGAGCCTCAGTGAGGCGGCTGCTGTTCGCTGCGCTGGCGCTGCTCGGCGCGCTGGGTGCCGATCCGGCTAGGGCGGCGTTGCAGCTGTGCCAGGAGAGCAAGGTCGCCCTGCTGCCGCGCGTGGGCCTCTACGAGGATGTCAGCGGCCGAGCCAGCATCGACGAGGTCGGGCGTCTGGCGGAGGTCAACTTTCGTCCGGCCAGCGCGACCTGGCCCGAGAAGGGCTACACCCGCTCCGTGTTCTGGATGCGCCTGGCGTTGGTGAATCCCGGAGCGGAAAGCTGCTCGCGCTGGCTCAGCGTCGGCGCGCCGCGGCTCGAGGACATCCAGGTGCACGTGCGCCGGAACGGCGCCTGGCAGCGCTTCGTCGCCGGCAGCGCTCACCCGCTGAGCGAATGGCCGGTGGTCCAGCGTCAGCCGCTGTTCCCGCTGACGCTGGAGGCGGGCGAATACGCCGTGGTGCTGATCCGCGTCAGCGGTGGCGCGCCGCTGCTGCTCAGCCCGACGCTCTGGCCCGACCTGCCGCTGCTGGAGGAACGCCAGGCGATCTATCTGGAGGATGGCCTGACCCTGGGCATCGTCCTGTTGCTGGCGCCGTTCAGCGTGGTGGTCGGCTGGATACTGCGTTCGCGGCTGCTGATCCTGCATGCCGGCGCGGTGTTCTCCTATATCGCCCTGGCCTGCCTGATCAGCGGCTACCTGGTCTACTGGCCCGCCGCGTTGCCCTGGTTTCGCAGCGTGCTGGTGCTGGTCGCCTGCATCGCGCTGCTGGCCTTCCTTGCCTACGTTCGCGAACTGCTGCAGGTGCGCCGACTGCCGCGCTACTGGGACGCCGCGTTCGCCCTGGTGCTGCTCGGCTATTGCGCGGGACGCCTGTGCTGGCTGGCCGTCGACCCGCTGCTGGGCAGCCGCATCGCCGATGCCTGCCTGGCGTTCTGTATTTACGCGCTGCTGCCGGCGACGCTGCTCGCCGGCCACTGGCGGGGGATTCGCCACACCTGGCTGGCCTGGCTGGTGACCTCGGCGTACCTGCTGCAGTTTCTGGTGCGCTATGTGTTCGAGCTGCAGCAGGTGCCCTGGCAATCCGTCGAGTACCGCTACAGCCTGTCCTCGGCGTTGCCGGGCGTGCTGCTCCTGGTCGGCACGCTGGTGATGGAAGTGGGGCGCGGGCGCAACCGTGAGCGCCGCGCGCAGCAGGCCCTCGAGGCCAGCCAGGAGCAGCTGGAACACACGGTGACGCTGCGCACGGCGCAGCTGCGCGAAGCGCTGCATGCGCGCGGCTCCCTGCTGGCGCGGATCAGCCATGACCTGCGCGCGCCGCTGGCGAGCATCATCGATTACGCCCGGCTGCTGCGGCAGGCGCCCCGGGGCAACGACTACTCGCTGAACATCGAGCGCAACGCCCGCTACCAGATGGGCCTGATCGACGAACTGCTGGAGTTCTCCCAGGGGCAGTTGCAGCAGATGGAACTGCTCGAGGCGCCCGGCTACCTGCACGCCTTTCTCAACGAGCTGGCGGAGGAGGGGCATTTCCTCGCCGCGCGCCGTGGCAACCGGCTGGAATTCGTCACCGCCGGGCAACTGCCCGCGCTGGTGCACGCGGACTTCCGGCGTATGCGCCAGGTGGTGATGAACCTGCTCGGCAATGCGGCGAAGTTCACCCGCGACGGCCTGATCCGCTTCGAGGTGAGTGGCGAGTCGGGCGCCGCGGACGGCCGCGCATGCCTGCGCTTCAGCGTCACCGACAACGGCATCGGCATCGATCCGGCGGAGCGCGACAAGCTGCTGCAACCGTTCCGCCGTGGGCACAACGCCACGCACTACGAAGGCTCGGGGCTCGGCCTGTCGATCGTCGCGCAACTGCTGGGCGCGATGGGCGGCGAACTGCGGATCGAACGCGCCGAGCCGCGCGGCAGCCGCTTCACCTTCGCGCTCGACCTGCAACCGGCCAGCGAGGACGACCTCGACGCCATGTTCGGCGAGAGCTTCGCCGGCGCCGTGAGCGGCGCCGGACGCCGCGTGCTGGTGGTGGACGACGTGGCGATGAATCGCGAGTGGCTGTGCGACCTGCTCGAAGGCTATGGCTTCGAGACGCAATCCGCGGCGGATGGCGAGGAGGCCCTGGAGCGTCTGCGGGAGGAACCCTTCGACCTGGTGCTGTGCGACCAGAGCATGCCGCGCATGGACGGCTGGGCCTTGCTGCGCGTCCTGCGCGTGGGCTGGCCACGCCTGCCGGCGCTGCTCTACTCGGCGGCCCCGGCGCAGCGGCCGGCGGGTTTCTCCGAGCGACTGGACTTCGACGCCTGTCTGCTCAAACCCTCGGATACCGCCGAGTTGCTGCGCACCATCGACGGGCTGATCGGGCGGGCGCTGCATGCGGCGGCTTCCTGAGCGCATGAGGGCGCCGCTGTGGCGGCGCGCATGGCCGCTGCTGCTGACGGCGTCGCCGGTGCTCGCCGAGCCGCTGGCGCTCGACCCGGTGACGGTCGGCGCGCGCTACGTCGACGAGGTGGCCGAGCAGGTGCCGGTGTCGCTGACCACGCTGGACGGCGAAACGCTGGATCAGCAGGGCCTGCATCGGCTCAAGGATATCCAGCAACGGGCTCCCGGCCTGGTCGTCTCCGGCCACAGCGGGCGCTACATGGGCCTGGGCCTGCGCGGGTTCGGCGCCACGGCCTACAACGACGGCCTGGACGGCAGCGTCGGTGTGTTCGTCGACGGCGTCTACCAGGGGCGTCCGGGCATGGTCTTCAGCGAGTTGCTGGACGTCGAGCAGATCGAAGTGCTTCGCGGGCCGCAAGGCACGTTGTTCGGCCGCAATACCACGGCGGGGGCGCTGAACATCAGCACCCGTGCGCCGACTCAGGACTTCGAAGGCACGGCCGAGAGCCGTCTCGGTGGCGACGGCCTGCGCGAATACCGCGGCAGCCTTTCCGGCCCGTTGTTGCCCGGCGTGCTGGCCGGCCGGCTGAGCGCTTTCGACGACGCCCGCGATGGCCAGGTGGAAAACCTCTACAACGGCGAGTCGATCAACGACATCGGCAGCCGCGGCCTGCGCGGACAGTTGCTGTGGACGCCCGGCGACCTCTTCAGCGCGCGCCTGATCGGCGAGTACGGCCGCCAGCGCGAGGACGGCAACGCCCTGTCGCCGGCGCATTACAGCGAGCAGACACGCCAGCGCGCGGCCTTCATGAACTACGCGCTGCCGGCCATCGATCCCTATGCGCGGGACGTGAAGCAGAACGATCCGGTGCGCTCCGACACCCTGCAGAGCGGCGTGTCCCTGCAGATGGACTGGGCGCTTTCCGAGTCGCTGCGCCTCACCAGCATCAGCGCCTATCGACGCTGGGATTTCCACGACCAGCGCGACGGCGACAGCACCGCGCTGTCGGTGGCGCAGGCGGGCACCGGGCTGGACCATCGCCAGTTCAGCCAGGAGCTGCGCCTGGCCGGTGAGCTGAACGAACGGACGGATTTCGTGCTGGGCGCGCATTACCTGCAACAGCGCCTGGATCGCAGCAGCGAGGTGGCCTTCGGCAAGGATGCGGCGGCGTTCTTCGCCGGCGATCAGCTGGGTGCGATCGGCGGGCCGCCGTTCAACCTGCCGATCAGCGACCCGTCGCAGATTCCCGCCGCGCTGCTCGACGGCGCACGCCAGCACTTCGACGGACGCCAGCGCGGCCGCAGCGGGGCGGTGTTCGGCCAGCTGTCCTGGCGCCCGCTGGAGAAACTCGAAGCCACCCTCGGCCTGCGCTACGACCGCGAGCGCAAGGACGGCTGGATTTCCCGCGAGGTCGACGGGCTGGCGCCGCTGGACGCGCTGCCGCTGCCGCTGCAACTGGGCGGCCAGCTGTTGCGCGACATCGCCCTGGGCGGCGACTACTACCGCGAGGATGTGGTCGACGAGGGCGACCTGTCCGGGCTGTTCGGCCTGAGCTATCGCTTCAGCGACACGCTGCTCGCCTACGCCAGCTGGTCGCGCGGGCACAAGGCGGGCGGCATCAACTTCGACGTGATCGGCCCCAACAGCCAGCCCACCTTCGGCACCGAGCGGGCGACCTCGCTGGAAGCCGGGGTCAAGGCGCGCTTCTGGGAGGGCCGGGCGCTGCTCGGGGTTTCGCTCTACCAGACCGATGTCGACGACTACCAGGCGCTCACCTACAGCCCGCCGGCCACGCTGTTCGCACCGCCGCTGCGGGACAACCTGATCAACGTCGGCAAGGTGCGCCTGCGCGGGGTGGAGGTGGATTCCAGCTGGCTGCTGCGTCCGCGCCTGGAGTTGCGCCTGGGGCTGGCGTGGAGCGATGCGCGCTATCGCGAATTCGCCAACGCACCCTGCGCGCCGGCGTCCGGCAAAACCAGCTGCGACCTCTCCGGCGAGCGGCTGTACAACGCGCCGGAGTGGAACCTCAGCGCCGGGCTGGACTACAGCCATCCGCTGGCGGCGGCACTGGAAGCCTATGGCGGGGTGGCCTACAGCCTGCGCACGGGCTACTACGGCACCCTCGAAGGCGGCGAGGGCAGCTACCAGCCGAGCTACAGCCTGACCGACCTGCGCGTCGGCCTGCGCCGCGCGGACCGGCGCTGGGACGTCGAAGGCTGGGTGCACAACCTGTTCGACAGCCACTACGTGACGGCGGTCTATTCGCTGCTGGGCGCCGGCGACTACGGCGTTCTGGTGGGCGATCCGCGTAGCGCGGGGATGACCGTGCGGGTGCGCTTCTAGCCCCGGCGATACCGCCATCGGGAGCATTGGTTCGCCGCGTTGCCAGGCGCCCGACGACTGACTCGTCTCCGGGCGACTGCAAGACCCGCCGTCAGGCAAAGCCGCCAGGCGTTTTTCGTATCTCATCCATCCCATTGATCTGAAAGAGTAATTTCTCAATTCCTGGGACGGGAAGGACGCGCCCCGGGTTTTGCTCGACGGTATCCGGCCTGCGTTTCACGCAACCCTGTTTTCACCTCCGGCGCCTTGTTGGGCTGATCCCGCTGAACGATCTTGCGCACCCTCGGCGACTCGCTTCGCCGAGCACCTAATCAGAAAAAACAATGAGCGTGCTCCGCATCCGGTGCTGTTGGCCGGGCGGCTTCGTTTACCGGGGAGACGTGCGAACCGTGGTTCGCAGTGGAGCGCTGCGCATTGGTTTTTTGGCCGGAAAACCAGACGCAGGGTTTCACTATGATGTTTCGTCCAGGAATGGCGGCCCGCCTGTTGCGGGTTGGACTCGGATGTTTTTTCTCCGCGGCGGGCCTGCTGCCCGGCGCCGCGTTGGCCGACCTCGGTGTCAGCAAGAGCCGCGCGCCGGGCTACGAGGGCACCCGCTACGTCGGTGACACCGACGCCTTCCTGATCCGGCTGACGAACAACTTCGTGAGCGGCGACATCACCGGTGTCGCCTTCACCGATGCCCTGCCCAACGGCTTCCGCGTGGCCGCCGGCGGCCTGCGCAGCGCGACCTGCGTCGACGGCAACGGCGCGAGCGTGGCGTTTTCCGGCACCGTCGGCGCCACGCCCGGCAGCAACCAGATCGTCCTCGCCAACGGCGTCATCCCGCCGCGCAACGGCGGCAGCGTCGCCGGACGCTGCGACATCGTCGTCGAGGTGACTTCCAGCGTCGCCGGCAGCCAGGCCAACGTGCTCGCCGCCGGTTCGGTGAGCGGCCAGCACGCCGGCGCCACGGTCAGCAACGCCGACCGCGCCGAGCAGTCGCTGAACTTCCTCAGCCTGCAGGCGCCGTCGCTGAGCAAGGCGTTCAGCCCGAACAGCGTGGTCCGCGCCGACCAGCCGAGCCGGCTGACCCTGCGCATCACCAACAACGCGAACCAGCCATTGCCGCTCAACGGGGCCGGCGACAGCCCGGCGTTCGGCCTGCGCGACACGCTGCCCAGCGGCCTGCGCGTGGCTGCCACTCCGGCCGTGCAGATCAACTGCGGCAGCACGCCGCCGACTTTCGCGCCGGCGGCCGGTGCCACCACGCTGCTCGCCGTCGGCGGCAGCGTGCCCGCCAGCTCGGTCTGCGAACTCAGCGTGATGGTGGTGGCCGAGGGCGTCGACAACGCCTATCAGACCTCGCTTTCCAACGTCATCAACCGCAGCACCGACTTCGCCAACCGGCGCGGCCTGGTGCCCAGCCAGAACGCCAGCGCGAACCTCACGGTCACCGCGCCGCTGCGGGTGGCCAAGAGCTTCAGCCCGGCCACCATCGCCGCCGGCCAGCAATCCACGCTGACCATCACCCTGACCAACGCCAGCCCGCTCAGCGCGCTGCAACTGGGGGCTTTCGCCGATGACATCGACGGCGCCGCCAGCGGCCTGCAGATCAGCGGCGCGCCCACCGCCGTGTGTACCGGCGGCTCGACGCTCAGCGGCCTCGCCGGTAACGGCTCGCAGACCCTGAGCTTCAGTGGCGGCACGCTGAACGCCAACAGCAACTGCCGGATAACCGTGCCCTACACCGCGACCCTGGATACCCCCGGTACTTCGCAGACCTTCACCAACAGCATCCCGGCCGGCGGCGTGCCGGTGACCAGCCCCGGCGGCGTGTTCAGCCAGGCCGCGAGCAGCACGGTCACCGTCTACGACCAGTTCACCGTGTCCAAGACCAGCAGCCCGAGCGTGGTCGCGCCCGGCAACCCGGTGTACTTCACCGTGCGCACCAGCAACTACTCGAGCCAGGTGCAGAATGGCGTGGCGCTGACCGACAGGCTGCCGGACGGCATGACGCTGCTCGGCCAGCCGGGCTTCCCGGCGCCCGCGCTGAGCGGCACCGGTTGCATCGCCGACAGCCTGAGCGTCGGCGGCAGTGCCACCGACCCGGTGTTCACCTTCGGCCTGGCGGCGGGCACGGGGCCGAATCCGGCGCAGTGCACCGTGGGTTTCTGGGCGATGGTGCCCGAGGGCGCCAGCGCCGGCGCGACCATCCGCAACGAGATTCCGTCCGGCGGCGTGTGCGCGCCCGGCGGCATCTGCAACCACAGCGAAACCAGCGCCAGCTACAGCGTCAGCAACAGCACGCTGGCGGTGGAGAAGGCCTTCGCCAGCAGCAGCGCGGCGGAAGGCAGCGCCGTCACCCTGACGCTGAGCCTGGTCAACCTGTCGGCGAAGCCGATCAGCGCGGCGAGCCTGCTCGACAACCTGCCGCTGGGCAGCAACAACACGCCGATGCAGGTGGCCACGCCGAACAACGCGTCCACCACCTGTGGCGGCAGCCTGGTGGCGGTTCCCGGCAGCGAGCGCATCGCCCTCAGCGGCGCGACGGTCCCGGCGCGGGCCGACAACGGGCAGGGCGACGCCGGGCGTTGCACGGTCACGGTGAACGTCACCGGTAGTGCCGGCAGCTACCAGAACAGCCTGCCGGCGGGTGCGGCCCAGGGCAGCGAAACCACGGCCAGCGGCCTGGTGCGCAGCATCGCCAGCCCCGGCCCGGTGAATGCCACGCTGAACTTCGAGTCGGCGCTGAGCGGCGCCAAGTCGTTCGCCCCGGCGCGCGTGCAGTCGGGCGGCCGTTCCACCGTCACCGTGCGCCTGAGCAACAACCAGCCGGGCGTGCTGGACAACGTCGCGGTGGTCGACGACCTGCCCAGCGGGATGGTCGTCGCCACGCCGGCGAACGCCTATTCCACCTGCGACGGTGCGCCGAGCGTCGTCGCCGCGGCGGGCGCCAGCCGCGTCAGCCTGAGCGGCGCGCGCATTCCAACCGGCAGCTGCGACCTGTTGTTCGACGTGATCGCCACCGGCAGCGGCAACTGGGTCAACCGCATCGCGCCCGGCCAACTGACCGCGTCCGGCGGCGTGCAGAACGTCGCGCCGATCAGCGCGACGCTGCAGAACGCCAGCGGCGGCCAGATCACGGTCGGCGTCAACCACGCGCAGGCGAGCATCGCCGCGCCGGGGGCGACCACCCAACTGGTGATCAGCCTGGCCAACACCGGCAGCCTGGACCTCAGCGACCTGGCGCTGAACAACTACTTCACCAGCAACGGCCTCGCCGGCGGCACGCCGACCGGCGAGCGCATCGCCAGCGTGGCGAATGCCTCCACCACCTGTCCGGGCGGCGTGGTTAGCGCCGCAGCGGGCGCGACCAGCCTGTCGCTCGCCGGCGCCAGCCTGGCCGCGGGGGCGAGCTGCACCGTCACCGTCGACGTGACCATGGCCGTCACCGGCACGGTGAACGACATCATCCCCACGGGCGCCATCACCAGTGCCCAGGGCGTGAGCAACGACCAGCCGGCCTCCACCAGCCTGCAGACCAGCAGCGGCCTCGGCGTGGTCAAGCAGTTCACCCCCAACGTGGTCGCGGCCAACGAGCGCTCGCGCCTGCGCATCACCTTCACCAACCCCACCTCCGAACCGCTCAGCGGCCTGACCCTGACCGACAGCTACCCCGCCGGCCTGGTCAGCGCCAGCCCGGCCAACGCGCTGGGCACCTGCCAGGGCAGCATCAGCGTCGCCAGCGGCAGCCTGACCCTGAGCAACGGCCAGCTGGCGGCCGGCAGCAGTTCGGCGCCCGCCACCTGCTACATCGAGGTGGACGTGCTCTCGGCCACCCAGGGCGAGTACCTCAACGCCATCCCGGTCGGCGCGGTATCCGCCAGCGCCGGCGGCAGCCCGGTGCAGAACAACCAGGGCACCAGCGACACCCTGCGGGTGAAGATGCCCCTGCGCGTGCACAAGGCCTTCGTCAATCGCACGCTGGACGCCGGCAGCCCCGACGGTTTCAGCACCGGCATCGCCAACGGCACGCCGGGCAACGCCTATGCGCTGAGCATCCGCATCAGCAACCCGAACGCCGCGCCGCTGACCGGCGTCGCCTTCAGCGACAGCCTGCCGGACGGGCTGGTGGTGGCGCAGACGCCGAACCTGGCCAACAGCTGCGGCGGCCTGGCCAGCGCTTCGCCGTCCGGCACCGGCGTCAGCCTGGCCGGCGGCGAACTGCCGGCGAACGGCTCCTGCACCGTCAGCGTCAACGTGCTGAGCAACGTCGCCGGCAGCTACCTCAACCAGATTCCGGCGGGCGGCGTGAGCAGCTACGAAGGGGTCGTCAACGAACAGCCGACGCGCGCGCAGATCACCTTTTCCAGCCCGCCGACGCTGACCAAGCAGTTCCAGCCCGCGGTGATCCCGCAGGGCGGTGTCTCGCGCCTGACGATCTTCGTCGGCAACCCCAACGACGCGCCGATGACCCTCAGCGCGGCGCTGACCGACACCCTGCCGACCTCACCCGGACCGGTGCGCGTGGCCGCCACGCCCAACGTCGGTGGCACCTGCCCGAGCGCCAGCATCGTCGCCACGCCCAACGCCGCCTTCGTGCGCCTGGCCAGCGCCACCGTGGTGCCGGCCGGTGGCTGCACCGTGGAAGTCGACGTGACCGCCAGCACGCCCGGTGAACACACCAACGTGATCGCCGCCGGCGAGCTGAAGACCGACTTCGGCAACAACCAGCAGCCGGCCTACGCGCCGCTCAACGTCAGCACGCTGGGCTACGTCGCCGGCAAGGTCTACCGCAACGACGATCTCAACGACGGCGGCTACGCGCCGGGCACCGACCTGCCGCTGGCCGGCATTTCCATCGCGCTGCACAGCGGCAACAGTTGCGCCGGTCCGCTGGCCAGCGGCCCGGAGGGCTTCGTCAATCCGCTGCTCACCGATGCGTCCGGCAACTACCTGTTCGCCAACCTTGCCGCCGGCGTCTACTCGGTGTGCCAGGCCGGCCAGCCGGCCGGGACGCTGAACGACCTGCCGCGCGCCGGCAGCCTGATCTCGCTGAACGGCAGCGGCGGTGCGCCGGGTGTCGCCAGCAACCCGACGGCGAGCAGCAGCCAGATCGCCGGAATCAACCTGGGCGCGAACGCCGACGGCGAGGTCAGCGGTTCGATCGGCAACGACTTCCCCGAAGTGCGGCCGTCGAGCCTCTCCGGCACGGTATTCGCCGACCAGAACAACGATGGCGTGCGCCAGAACAGCGATCCGGCCCTGGCCGGGGTCACCCTGACCCTCACCGGCAGCGACTGGCAGGGCAATGCGATTACCCCGCGCAGCCTGGTGACCGATGCCAGCGGCCACTACAGCTTCACCGACCTGGCGCCGGGCACCTACACGGTGACCGAGCCGACCCAGCCGGAGAACACCGCCAACGGCCAGACCATCGCCGGCAGCACCGGCGGCACGCCCACCGCGGTCGGCACGCTGCCCAGCGCCATCGCCGGCATCCTGCTGCCACCGGCCACGGCGTCCACCGGCAACGATTTCGCCGAGATTCCGCACGGCCGCACCCTCAGCGGGCAGGTGTTCATCGACCCCGAGGACGATGGCCGGCCCTATGGTGACGACCACGGATTGCCCGGCCAGACCATCGAGCTGAGCGGCACCGACGTCAACGGCAACCCGGTGCCCCCGCGCAGCGTGGTAACCGGCGCCGACGGCAGCTTCAGCTTCAGCGGCCTGCCGGCCGGCACCTACACCCTGACCCAGCCGCAGCAGCCCGAAGGCACGCTGCCCGGCAAGACCACCGCGGGCAGCGCCGGCGGTACGGCGACCACGGTCAGCGTCGCGCCCAGCGTCATCTCCGGCATCGACCTGAGCGGTGACGGGCAGCTGTTCTCGGTGGACAACTGGTTCGCCGAAATCCCGACCCCCGACCTGGTGATCAGCAAGACCCACGACCCGGCGACCTTCCTCGCCGCCGGCCGCGGCGTCTATGTCATCCGCGTCGGCAACATCGGCGTGGGCGCCAGCAGCGGCACCGTCACCGTGGTCGATACCCTGCCGGCCGGCCTGACCGCCGCCGGCGTGCCCACCGGCAACGGCTGGAGCTGCGCCGTCAGCGGCCAGGTGATCCGCTGTACCACCGATGCGGCGATCCCGGCGAACACCCCGGCCAGCGACGCGGCGAACGCGATCAGCGTGCCGGTCAGCGTCGACGGTGGCCTGGGCGACGTGACCCTGACCAACGTCGCCGTGGTCTCCGGCGGCAGCGAGCAGTCCATCGACACCGGCAACAACCGCGCCGAGGACCCGACCACCATCAGCCGCGCGCTGACCAGCCTGGAAGGCAGCGTCTGGTTCGACAGCAACCACGACCGCGTGCGCGATCCGGGTGAAAGCCTGATGCCCGGCTGGACCGTGGAGCTGGTGCGTGGCGGCAGCGTGGTGGCTTCCACCCTGAGCGATGCCAACGGCCATTACGCCTTCTCCGACGTGATCCCCAACAGCGGCTACGAAGTGCGCTTCCGGCATCCGGAAACCGGTACCGTCTACGGTCGCCCGGTCCCCAACGAAAGCGGCGCCGCGTATACCGACGGCGCCATGGGCGCCGGCAACCCGGCAGGGGCGAGCACCGCCACCGGCACGCTCAGCGAGCTGACCCTGGTCGCCGGCAGCCACACGCCGGAGCAGAGCCTGCCGATCGACCCGGCCGGCGTGGTCTATGACGCCATCACCCGCGAGCCGGTCCGCGGCGCGGTGGTGCGCATCGAAGGACCGGCCGGCTTCAGCGCCGCCGACGTGCTCGGCGGTGCGCTGGAACAGGCCACCGGTAGCGATGGCCTGTACCAGATCGTGCTGTTGCCCAGCGCGCCGGCTGGCACCTACACCCTGGTGGTGACGCCGCCCTCGGGCTACCTGCAGCAGCCCTCGGCGCTGATTCCGGTGTGCCGTACCACCCTGGCGGTGGGTGCCTTCCCGGACCCGGCGCTGGTGCAGAACAGCAACCGGCCGCCGCTGGACGCGATCACCGCGCATGACCCGGCGCTGTGCCCGGCCAGCTCGGCCGGCCTCGCCGGCAGCAGCGATACCACGCAGTACTACGCGAGCTTCAGCTTCGGCGGAGGCTCGGCCGACGTGGTCAACAACCACATTCCGGTCGACCCGATCCTCGCCGGCGCCATCGTCATGACCAAGACCACACCCAAGGTCAACGTCACCCGTGGCGAGCTGGTGCCCTACACCCTGACCGCGCGCAACACCCTGGCTTCGAGCCTCGCGGCGATCGCCCTCGAGGACCAGATCCCGCCGGGCTTCAAGTACGTCAAGGGTTCCGCGCAGATCGACGGCGTACCCGCCGAACCGCAGGTCAACGGTCGCCTGCTGCGCTGGCCGGACCGCACGCTGAACGCCGGCCAACTGGTGACCATCCGCCTGATCCTGGTGGTCGGCTCCGGCGTCGGCTTCAACGAGTACGTCAACCAGGCGTGGGCCAGCAACATGGTCGCCGATGCGCGGGTTTCCAACGTCGCCAGCGCCAGCGTGCGCGTGGTGGCGGACCCGACCTTCGACTGCAGCGACCTGATCGGCAAGGTCTTCGACGACAAGAACCGCAACGGCTACCAGGACGAGGGCGAGCCCGGCATTCCCGGCGTGCGCCTGGCCACGCCCAAGGGCTGGCTGGTGACCACCGACGAGTACGGCCGCTACCACATCGCCTGCGCCGACGTGCCCAGCGAGATGCGTGGCAGCAACTTCATCCTCAAGGTCGACGAACGCACGCTGCCGTCCGGCTACCGCATCACCACCGAGAACCCGCGCGTGGTGCGCCTGACCCAGGGGCGCCTGGTCAAGGCCAACTTCGGCGCCAGCATCCACCGCGTGGTGCGCCTGGACCTGAGCCCGGCGGCCTTCGGCGCGGACAACCAGCTGACGGCGCAGTACCAGGCGCAGCTCGGCCAGGTGCTGACGCTGATGTACGCGGAGCCGTCGATCCTGCGCATCGCCTATCGCCTGCCGGTGGACGGCAGCGTCGAGGACGCGCGGGCCCGGATCGGCCATGTGAGGGACTGGATCAAGGAGCAGTGGGAGCCACACGACTGTTGTTACGACATGCAACTGGAAGAAGAAATCGTACCGGCAGGTGACAGTGTGGAGGTGATCCGATGAGCATGCGCAATCTGGTGGCGTGCGGCATCGCCGCACTGGCCCTCAACCCGCTGGCGGTCGCCGTGGCGATCGCCGCCGAACAGTGTGAAGTGGGCAAGGGCTGCGGCCTGCAAGGCCCGCGTGGCGCGATGGAAGACGAATCCCTGGTGCAGCGCCGGCCGTTCACGCCGGGCGGGTTGCCCGCGCTGCCGGCGAACGCCGAGCGCGAGCTGCCGCGCGAACACCTGATTCTCTGGGAACTCGACGGCGCCCTCGGCAAGCGCGAGCAACTGCTGGACGTCGGCGACGAGAAGGTCGAGTCGGTGGTGCTGCGCGAAGGGCTGCCGGTGGTGCGTTTCGCCTCCGGTCGCTCGGCGATTCCCGAACGCGACAGCGACGCCCTGGACACGCTGATGAAGCGCCTGGCCGGCAAGCGCAACCTGCGCCTGCGGCTGATCGGACATACCGATCCGCAGCACCTGTCGCAACGTACCCAGTCGATCTACCAGGACAACTATGGCCTGGGTCTGCAGCGCGCCAAGGAGGTCGGCGAGCTGTTCCGCCAGCGCCTCGGCCTGAAGACCGAGCAACTGCAGTTCGCCAGCCGCGGCCCGGACGAGCCGCTGGCGCGCGGCGACGACGAGCGCGACTGGGCGCTGAACCGCCGCGTCGAAGTGGAAATCTGGTACGACGAGGCGGTGGTCGTCACCCCGGCCAAGGCCGAGCAGTGCGCGCCGGGCAACGTTCCGCTGCAGAACGTGCTGCCGTTCATGATCAGCGTCGACGGCGCGCCCCTGAACAACGGCGAGGCGGGCAGCGCGGACGCGCAACGCTGCGTCGACGTCGAGCTGGCCAAGGACCTGCTGCAGGTGCGTTTCGACAACCTCTCCACCCAGCCGCGCCTGAACGTCGTTTCCGGCGCCCGCGTGGCGCGGATCGGCGAGGTCCAGCAGTTCAGCGGCTACAGCAACTACCTGCACTGGATCAAGCGCGCCGAGGTGCGCATCCTCGGTCGCAAGCGCCTGTTCGGCGCCCCCGAGCTGCTGCAGACGCTGCCGCTCGATCCCGAGCTGAAGGCCGACTGGACGCCCACGGCCGGTCTGCCCGAGCGCATCTATTACCAACTGCGCGTGTACGACGAGCAGGGCCGCTACGACGAAACCAGCCCGCAGGCGCTCAGCGTGGCGCGCGGCAAGCTGGCCGAGGAGCCGGAGGCGGAAGTCGCCGCCGACCTGCTCGCCGGCTACGGCGGCAATCGCCTGCAACGCCATGCCATTCCGGTCGCCGGCGGCACCGTCACCATCAACGGCAAGCAGGTCAAGGACGGCCAGCACGTCTTCGTCATGGGCCGTCCGGTGCCGGTGGACAACCAGGGCAAGTTCGCCGCGGCGCAGATCATTCCGCGCGGCGTGCACACCGTGGAAGTCGCGGTGCTCGACGATGACGGCAAGGGGCGCATCTACCGCCGCGACCTGCGCCTGCCGCAGAACGACTGGTTCACCGTGGCCATCGCCGACTTCACCGTCGGCCAGCAGAACACCAGCGGCCCGGCGCGCCTGGTCACCCAGGAAGACCGTTACTACGACGACAAGCTCTACGCCGACGGCCGCCTGGCGTTCTACACCAAGGGCAAGATCGACGGTAAGTACACCGTCACCGGCAGCGTCGATACCGGCGAGGAGGCCGTGGACAGCCTGTTCAGCAACTTCAACGACAAGGACCCGCGCGAGTTCCTGCGCCGCCTGGACTCCGACTCGGACAAGGGCTGGGCGACCTTCGGCGACGACTCGACGCTGGTCGAGGATGCGCCGACGCGGGGCAAGTTCTACGCCAAGGTCGAGGACGAGAAATCCCACGCCATGTGGGGCAACTTCCGCGAGCAGATCCGCGATACCGAACTGACCCAGATCGACCGCAGCCTCTACGGCGGCCAGGTGCGCTATCGCAGCGACGAGTTCACCGGTTTCGGCGAACGGCGCCTGCAGGTGGAGGGCTTCGCCGCCGAGCCGGGCACCGCGTCGGCGCGCGAGGATTTCCGCGGCACCGGGGGTTCGCTGTACTACCTGCGTCACCAGGACATCACCGAAGGCAGCGAGCGCGTGCGCATCGAAGTGCGCGATCCGGATTCCGGGCAGGTGCTCTACGCCCAGGACCTGGTCGCCGGGATCGACTACGAGATCAATTCCCTGCAGGGCCGCGTCATCCTCAGCCAGCCGCTCTCGGCCAGCGCCGACGGCAGCCTGCTGATCCGCTCCGGCGGCAGCCTGTCCGGCAACCCGGCGTTCCTAGTGGTCGGCTACGAATACTCGCCAGGGCTCGACAAGCTCGACGACATGGCCTACGGCGGGCGCACCTCCTACTGGGTCAACGACAAGGTCAGGGTCGGCGTGACCGGCAGCATGCAGGAGCAGACCGGCCGCGAGGACCAGACCCTCGGCGGCGGCGACCTGCTGTTGCGGCAGAGCGAAGGCACCTGGCTGAAGGTCGAGTCGGCGCAGAGCAAGGGCGACAGCCTCGACCAGCGCTTCTCCTATGACGGCGGCTTCGGTTTCGACAGCGCCGAGGCAGGCGGCGATTCGGCGGCCCGCGCCAACCGCGTGGAAACCGCCTTCGACCTCAAGGACCTGGTGGAAGACGGCGAAGGCAAGGGCACCTTCTACTACGAGAAACGCGACGCCGGCTTCTCCGCGCCCGGACGCCTGTCGGACCTCGCCGCCAACCAGGTCGGCGGCAGCTACACCGCGCCGCTGGGCGAGAAGACCGAGCTGACCGTGAAGGCCGACGAGACCGAGGAGAAGGGCAGCCGCTCGCGGCGTTCCGCCGAAGCGCAACTGGCCTACGACCTCAGTGACGCCTGGCGCCTGAGCGGCGGCCTGCGCAACGACCGGCGCAGCAACGGCAGCTCGTCCTACCTCAACGGTTACGACGGCCTCTACAGCGGCGCTTACGACGAAGGCGAGCGCAACGACGCGGTGGTCCAGGCGCTCTACCACGCCGAGGAAGACTGGTCGCTGTACGGCTTCACCCAGGGCACGCTGAGCCGCACCGGCGAGCGCAGCGCCAACAACCGCGTCGGGGTCGGCGGCGACTACCGCCTCAACGAACGCACCGCGCTGAACGGCGAGCTGTCCAGCGGCAACCTCGGCCTGGGCGCCAAGGCCGGGGTCAACTACGACGCCTCGGATCGCACCAACCTGTACTTCAACTACACGCTGGACAGCGACCGCACCGACGACGGCTTCGGCAGCCGTAGCGGCCTGGGCGGCGGCGAAGGTCGCGTGGGGCAGTTCGTTTCCGGCGCCCGTTCGCGCTGGACCGACACCACCAGCGTGTATGCCGAGCAGCGCGTGCAGCGCGGCGATCAGGCCGGGCTGATCCAGGGCTACGGCCTGGACTTCGCCCCGGACGATCACTGGAGCTACGGCCTGACCACCGAGTTCGGCACCTTCAATGCCGAGACCGAGTACGAGCTCAAGCGCCGTGCCTTCGGCGGCAAGGTCGGCTACAGCAACGGCGACCTGCGCTACGCCAGCCGCCTGGAGTACCGCGAGGACCGCAGCCAGGTGCAGGACCTCAGCGTGTGGCTGATGCGCAACAACCTCAGCTACAAGGTCAATCCGGACTGGCGTTTCATCGGCAAGCTGGATTTCTCCGTCGGCGACTCCGACCGTGGCGATTACTACGACGGCAACTTCGTCGAGGCCTCGCTGGGCTACGCCTACCGTCCGGTGCTCAACGACAAGCTGAACCTGCTGACCAAGTACACCTACCTGGCGGACCTGCCGCCGCCGGACCAGGTGTCCACCGCCACCGGCACCAACGTCGACTACGCCCAGCGCAGCCACGTCTTCGCCATCGACGGCATCTACGACCTGAACGAGCGCTGGAGCGTCGGCGGCAAGTACGCCTATCGCCTGAGCGAACTGCGCATGAGCCGCGACAGTTCGGCGGACTGGTTCGACAGCCGCGGGCAACTGATCGCCGCGCGGGTGGACTGGCACGTGGTGCGCAAGTGGGACCTGATGGCCGAAGTCCGCCGGCGCGACGAGTTCGCCGCCAAGGACAGCCGCGTCGGCGCGCTGGTGGGCGTCTACCGGCACTTCGGCAACCACTTCAAGGCGGGCGTCGGCTACAACTTCAGCGACTTCAGCGACGACCTCACCGACCTGTCGTACCGCAGCCAGGGCTGGTTCTTCAACGCCATCGGCAAGTACTGACGGGCGCACGCAGCCCGCACGTTCGCCCCCGCCGCGCAGGGACTGCAGTCGGGGGCGAACGCTCGCTGCCTCGGTGATTCGACCCCGGCGACGTCGCTGCCTGCCGTTGCGCCGGCCGCCGCAGGATCGTGCAAGCAACCGGCAGGAATCGGATAACCCCGCATTGCCCGAGCCCTTACCCTCAGTCTCAGTCCCGCTTCGGCGGGAATTCCGAATCGAGCGAGGAATCAGCCATGCACAGTCATCAGGAAAAAGTCGTCCTCATCACCGGCGCCAGCAGCGGTATCGGCGAAGCCACCGCGCGGCTGCTGGCCAGCCAGGGCGCCAGGGTCGTCCTCGGCGCGCGGCGTACGGAGCGCCTGCAGGTCATCGCCGACGAAATCCGCGCGGCGGGCGGCAGCGCCGAGGTGCGCTCGCTGGACGTCACGCGGCTGGAGGAGGTGCAGGCCTTCGCCGATTTCGCGCTGGAGCTGCACGGGCGCGTCGACGTGCTGGTGAACAACGCCGGGGTGATGCCGCTTTCCCGGCTCGACGCGCTGAAGATCGAGGAATGGAACCGCATGATCGACGTGAACATCCGCGGCGTGCTGCACGGGATCGCGGCGGTCCTGCCGTCCATGCAGCAGCGGCGGTCGGGCCAGATCATCAACATCGCCTCGATCGGCGCCTACGCGGTCAGCCCGACGGCGGTGGTCTACTGCGCGACCAAGTATGCCGTGCGCGCGCTGTCCGAAGGGTTGCGCCAGGAAGTCGGCGGCGACGTGCGGGTCACCGTGATCGCGCCCGGCGTGACCGAGTCGGAGCTGGCCGACAGCATTTCCGACGAGGGCGGACGCGCCGAGATGCGCGAATTCCGCAAGATCGCGATCCCGGCGTCGGCCATTGCCCGCGCCATCGCCTACGCCGTCGAGCAGCCGGCGGACGTGGACGTCAGCGAGCTGATCGTGCGGCCTACCGCCAGCCCGTTCTGACCCGGCGCCGCGCGGGTCGCCGCCTGCGCAGCGCTTACGCCGGGCGGGTGCCGAGCATCGACTCCCGCGCGGCGAACGCCTCCTGGAAGGCCGCGAGCCGGGGCGAGGCGTCTCTCCAGGCCAGATCGCCGAAGCGAAAATCCAGATACCCCAGGGCGCAGGCCACGCTGATCTGCGCGATGTCCGGCGGCCCCTGCAGTTCGCCGGCGTGTTCGTCCAGCACCGCCAGGGCGCGACCGATCTTGCCCAACTGGCCTTCGGCCCAGTCGTCCCACTGCCGCTCGGCCGGGCGCACCGCGCGCTCGTAGCGCACCAGCAGCGCCGCCTCCATCAGGCCGTCGGCCAGCGCCGCCAGGCGCAGGGTTCGCCAGCGCGTGGCGGGTTCGGCGGGGTACAGCGGCGCGCCGTCGTGCAGGCTGTCGAGGTATTCGCAGATCACCCGGCTGTCGAACAGTGCCTCGCCGTCGTCGGTGAGCAGCACCGGAATCTTGCCCAGCGGATTGAAGCGGTTGACCCGCTCGTTGAGGGTGGTCGGCAGCACGGCCGTATCGATCAGCTCGATGCGTTGCAGTAGCCCGGTTTCGCTGGCCACTACCCGGACTTTCCGGGCGAATGGCGAGGCGGCGGCATGGATGAGTTGCATGGCAAGGTCCTGTTGGCGTTGTCCGGGTTGTTCCGGAGGTGGGGGAGGCTTAGGCTCCGTGGCACTTTAGCTGGGTGAATGCCTCATGGTCATGGACAGGAAAATCAATGTCGCCTCGGTGCGCATGCAGCCGCTGGACCCGCTCGACCCTTCCCTGGAACTGCTGCACTTCGGTTTCCGCGGGCTGACGGTGGACGCGGACCGGTTTCTCGCCACCCTGGGACTGTCGCGGGTGCATCACCGCATCCTCTATGTCATCGCGCGTTCCGAGGAAATCAACGTCGGCGACCTGGCCGCCACCCTGGGCGTCAGCAAGCAGGCGCTGCACCGGCCGCTGACCCACCTGTTCGAGCGCGAGCTGGTCGGCTACACGCGCCAGGCGGGGCGTCACCGCTTCAAGCTGCTGGTCCTCAGCGAGAGCGGCGAGGCCGTGGAGCGGCAGGCGTCGGAGCTGGAGCGGAACGCCCTGCGCGAGGCGTTCGCCGCCACCGACGCGGCGGGCCGCGACGCCTGGGACGCGGTGATGCGTGCGCTCGCCGAACGCCTGAACTGACCGGCTCAGGTGATCCGCTCGCGCACCACGATGCACTTGGCCTGCGGCGCGACCAGCGCTTCGGGGGCGTCCTCGCAGGAGACCACCGTCGGGCTGACCAGCAGCGGGTCGCAGCGGCCGCTGCCGACCAGGTCGAACACCGTGGGAATGTGCGGGCGCACGTTGCACACGCCCACCGACAGGGTGACGTCGCGCAGGTACATGCCGAACAGCGGAATCTTCGGGTCCTCGAAGATGATCCCGATGCACGAGCAGTGCCCGCCGGGCGCCAGGGCGAGCAGCCCGCGGTGCAGCGCCTGCGGATCGCGGGTGGCGGAAATCACCACGTCGTAGCCTTCGTCGAGGGTTTCGCCCGGCTCGACGTTGGCCCCGCTGCGCAGCGCCAGCGCGCGTCGGTAGTCGCTGTCGTCCAGGTAGTCGACGCTGCCGGCGCCCGCCGCGACGGCCATCTGCACCGCCAGTACGCCGAGGCTTTCCGTTCCGCCCACCACCAGCACGCGGGCCTCGTCGCGCGACGCGATCGGCCGGCTGGCGGCGACCCAGGCATCGGTCAGGTTGTCGCTGGCACTGGCGACCGCCAGCGGATTCAGTCCCGGAGGCAGCGGCACCAGCATCGCGTCGGCGAAGGGCACCTGCACCACCTCGGAAAACAGGCCGCCCCAGTTGCCTCCGGCGGGTACGCCATAGGCGGCGTGGCGAGGCACCGAGGTGCAGGCCGTGGCGCGGCCGGCGAGGCATTGCCGGCACTGGCCGCAGGCGATCTTCCAGGGCACCGAAACCAGGTCGCCGCGGCGCACGCTCTTCACCTCGTCGCCCACTTCGAGCACTTCGGCGACGCATTCATGGCCGAGGGCGAAGGGCGGCTTGAAGGGCGTGACGCCGGCGATCAGGCGCCGGTCGAGGTCGCAGGAGGCCGAGGCGATGGGCCGGACCAGCGCGCCGCCCGGTCCGGAAAGACGGGGCGAGGGCGCATCCACCCAGGCGAGGCGGCCGGCGCTAAGAACCCTGAGTTCCTGCATCGGCTCACCCCTTGATCATGAAGGTGGTGGTGCCCTTGGCGCAGAGCTTGCCGGCGCCATCGAGCACGTGGGCATCGCAGATCGCCAGGCTGCGGGTGCGCTCCACCAGCCAGCCTTCCACGCGATAGGTTTCGCCCGCCGTCAGTGGGCGCAGGTATTTGACGTTGAGGTCCACGGTGGAGTGGGCGGTGGTCGCCTCCAGCGTGGAGAACAGCGCGAGCGCCGCGGCGCCGTCCAGGCAGGTGGCGGCGAAACCGCCATGCACCGCGCCCGCCGGGTTGAGGTGGCGAGCGTCGGGCCGCGCCTCCAGGGTGATCCGCCCCGGCTCCACCGCGACGGCCGTGACGCCCATGGTCTGCCCGATGGAGGGAGCCGGAAGCTCCCCGCGAATCAGGGCACGCAAGGCCTGCAGGCCGGAGATTTCCGCTTCGATCATGCTGCGCTGTCCTCATCGACGTATCCCGCGCGGCGGGATGGATGCCGATAAGCTATACGCCGCCCGGCTATCAAGTCAACTTTGTTGATTTGATAGCTTCGAGGTCGAAATCGTCCGCGCGGGTGCCGCGCGTCAGCGCCGGTTGGCGATGAAGTCCGCCGCGCGCTCGCCGATCATGATGCATGGCGCGTTGGTGTTGCCGCTGATCAGCGTCGGCATGATCGAGGCATCGGCGACCCGCAGGTTGTCCACGCCGCGCACATTCAGGTACGGGTCGACCACCGCCATGGCGTCGCTGCCCATCTTGCATGTGCCGACCGGGTGGAACACGGTGGCGGCATAGTCGCGCAGGTGCGCCAGCAGTTGCTCGTCGCTCTGCACCTGCGGGCCGGGAAGCATCTCGGCGCCGCGCAGGCCGTCGAACTCCGGCTGGGCGAGGATGCGCCGGGCGAGTTTCACGCCTTCGACCAGCACCTTGGCGTCCTCGGGATCGTCGAGGAAGTTGAAGTCGATCTCCAGGCTGCGGCCGGCGCCGAGGCGCACTTCGCCGATGCTTTTCGGGCGCAACACGCAGGTGTGGATGGCGTAGCCGTGGCCCCACTCGAACAGCCGTCCGCGGTGGCTGCGGTAGCCGGGCACGAAGTGCATCTGCACGTCGGGCAGGGTGTCCGACAGCGGGGTGCGGGCGAAGCCGCCGGCCTCGACGTAGTTGGTGGTCAGCCAGCCGGTCTTGCGCGCCAGGTATTTGAACGGCGCGGCCAGGATCTTGGGCAGCGCGCCGAGGGAGAAGCCGAGCGACAACGGGCTCTTCGAACGCACCGTGACCAGGCCGTCGATGTGGTCCTGGAGGTTCTTGCCGACGCCGGGCAGGTCGACCTTGCAGGCCACGCCGGCGGCTTCCAGTTCGTCCTTCGGGCCGATGCCGGAATTCAGCAGCAGGTGCGGCGAACCCAGGGCTCCGGCGCAGAGGATGGTCTCGCGGCTGCAGTGCAGGATGCGCCACTGGCCGTCCTGCTGCAGTTCCACGCCGCTGACGCGGTTGCCGTCGAGGATCAGCCGGCCGACCTGGCAGCCGGTGAGCACGCTGAGGTTCGGCCGCTCGAGGACCGGGTGGACGAAGGCGCGGTAGCTGGACAGGCGCCTGGCGTCCTTCTGCGTGACGTTGTACAGGCCGACACCTTCCAGCGTGCCACCGTTGAAGTCGTCGTTGCGGCGCAGGCCGAGGCGCTCGCCGGCGCGGATGTAGACGTCCGACAGCGGGTTGGGGTCGCGCGGGCGGTCCACCAGCAGTTCGCCCTGGGTGCCGTGGTAGAGCGGCGACTGGCCGAGGCGGTTGCCTTCGGAGCGCTTGAACCACGGCAGGACGTCCTGCCAGCCCCAGCCGGGGCAGCCATCGCTTTCCCAGCGGTCGTAGTCGCTGGCATCGCCACGGATGTAGATCATGCTGTTCATCGCGCTGGAGCCGCCCAGCGCCTTGCCGCGCGGGGTGTGCAGGCTGCGTCCGGCGAGGTTCTTCTGCGGCGCGGAGAAGTAGTTCCAGCTGAACACGCGGCTCTTGTACAGGGTGATGGTGCCGGCCGGGGTCTGCACCCGCGGGCTGGCGTCGCTGCCACCGGCCTCGATCAGGCACACGCGCACGCTCGGGTCGGCGCTCAGGCGGTTGGCCAGCACGCAGCCGGCGGAACCGGCGCCGACGATCAGGTAGTCGTAAGTGTCTTTTGCCATGGAAACCTCAAGGGGGGCTCGCGGGGTTCCCGCCTGCGCGGGAAGGACGGAAGTCGAGTGGGCGTCGGTGGGCTGAAGCCCACCCTACGGAACTGAAGCCTTTCGGTGGGCTGAAGCGCACCCTACGAAACGCGAAGTCCAAATGGAGCCGTAGGGTGCGCCGCGCGCACCGGTTTGCAAGGGTTGGGGTTGGTGCGCATGGCGCACCCTACGCAAGGCGCTCAGTGCACCTCTTCCAGGTCGTCGTGCAGCAGGCCGAGGATGTGCCGTTTCATGCGGATGAACTCCGGCTCCATGACCACGTCCAGGGTGCGCGGGCGCTCGATCGGCACGTCGAGGATTTCCTTGATCCGGCCGGGGCGCGCGCCCATCACGTAGATGCGGTCGGCGAGCAGGATCGCCTCGTCGATGTCGTGGGTGACGAACACCACGGTCTTCTTGCTGTTGCCCCACACCTGCAGCAGCAGTTGCTGCATCTGCAGACGGGTCTGGCTGTCGAGGGCGCCGAAGGGTTCGTCCATCAGCAGGATCTGCGGGTCGTTGGCCAGCGCGCGGGCGATGGCGACGCGCTGCATCATGCCGCCGGAGAGCTGCTTGGGATAATGCTCGGCGAACTTGGCCAGGCCGACCTCGCCCAGGTAGAACTCGACGATGGTGCGGATTTCGTCCTGCGGCAGGCCGCGACGCTTGAGGCCGAATTCGATGTTCTGCCGAACCGTCAGCCAGGGGAACAGCGTGTAGCCCTGGAACACCATGCCGCGGTCGGCGCCGGGGCCCTCGACCTTCCGCCCGCCGACGTAGATGTCGCCCTCGCTCGGCTCGTTGAGGCCGGCGGTGAGGTAGAGCAGGCTCGACTTGCCGCAGCCGGAAGGGCCGACGATCACCGCGAACTGCTGGTCCGGCACCTCGAAGGAGACGCGGTCCAGGGCCGTGAAGGTTTCCCCCTTCGGCGACTGGTAGCGCAGGCTGACGTTGTCCACCCGCAGGCGCGCGGCGACGTCGGCGTACTCGCTGAGCGGCGGCATGATGTAGGGTTTCTTGGCTACTGCGCCCATGCGGCAATCCTCAGTCGAAGCAGACGGAACAGTTGATCGGTAATCAGCCCGAGCAGGCCGATGATGGCGATGGCGAGGAAGATCACGTCGACCTGGAAACCACGCATGGCCTTGAGGCTGATGTAGCCCAGGCCGCTCGAGGCGGCGACCAGCTCGGCCACCACCAGGTAGGTCCAGGCCCAGCCCATGGTCACCCGCAGGGTGTCGAGAATGCCCGGCAGCGAGGCCGGGCCGAGCACGTGCAGGACCACGTCGCGGCGGCTGGCGCCGAGGGTGTAGCTGGCGTTGATCAGGTCCTTCTGCACGCCCTTGGAGACGTCGGCGATCATCACCAGTTGCTGGAAGAACACGCCGAAGATGATCACCGCCACGCGCTGCTCCAGGCCGATGCCGATCCACAGGATGAACAGCGGCACGAAGGAGGTCACCGGCAGGTAGCGGATGAAGTTGACCAGGGGTTCGAGGAACGCCTGGACGATGCGGAAGCTGCCCATCAGCAGGCCGAGCGGCACCGACACCAGCGACGACACGACGAAGCCGATCAGCACCACTTCCAGGCTGGCCAGCACGTGCTTGCTCAGCGTGCCGTCGCCAGCCAGGCGGGCGCCGGCGGCGAGCACGTCGCCCGGCGTCGGCAGAAACATCGACGGCACCACGCCGCCATAGGAAAACCCGGCCCACAGGCCGAAGACCAGCAGCCAGCAGAGGCTGCCGGCGCCGAGCACGAGCCTGCCCGGCAGTTCAACTTTGGGTGTCAGGCAGCGCTGCAACCAGGATTTTTGCGTGGCCATGAACCACCTCGTGTTGCGGATATTTGGAAGACGCACGGAAAACGGCAGGTGACCACCGTCAGTCCCCTCTCCCCACAAGTGGGAGAGGGGAGCAGAGCACTTACGGCGTGACGAAGGAGGTGTCGACCAGGTCTTCGTACTTCACGTCGTACGGCTTGCCCTGCAGGCTGCTCCAGGTCTCGTTGGCCAGGCTGATGATGCCGGCGATGTCGCCGGCCTTGCCGGGCACGCCGAGCAGCTTCTGGTTATCCGCTGCGTCGAGGAACTTCACGCCCTTCGCGGCTTCCGCCAGGTCCTCGGGTTTCGACAGGTAGCCGCCGACGCCCTTGGCCATGATCTCGTAGGCTTCCTTCGGATGGGTCTTGGTGTACTCGACCGCCTTCAGCACGCCGGCCACCAGCGCCTTGACGTCTTCCGGCTGCTTCTCGATCACGCCGCAATCCAGCGCCACCACGTCGACGATCACGCCGGGCGTGCTGCTGCTGTCGACCAGCACGTTGCCGGCGCCTTTCTGCTTGACCATGGTCAGGTTCGGTTCCCAGGTCACGGCGGCCGGCACGCGGCCGGCGATGAAGGCGGAGGCGGCGTCATCCGCGGTCATGTTCTGCACTTCGACGTCGGCCATGCTCATGCCGGCGTGCTTCAGCAGGTAGGACAGCCAGAACTGCGACACCGAGCCCTCGTTGACCGCCACCGACTTGCCCTTCAGGCCCTTGATGTCGGTGATGTCCTTGCTCACCACGATGCCGTCGCCGCCGTGGGATTCGTCCAGCGCGACCACCGCCTTGAAGCAGAAGTCCTTGGAGCGGTACTTGAGGATCTCGTCGATGGTGGACGCCGAGCCGGTGAGTTTCCCCGACGCCTGGGCGGCCATGTACATCGAGGCTTCCTCGATGGTGGTCAGTTCCACGTCGAGGCCGGCGTCCTTGAAGTAGCCGAGGTCGCGGGCCAGGTACAGGGTGCCGTAGCCGACCCAGGTGGTGTGGCCGATGGACAGCTTGCCGGCCTGGGCGCCGGTGGCGACACCCATGGCCAGTGCCAGGGTAGCGAGGGACAGCGAGGTGCGCTTGAGCAAGGACTTGTGCATGAAAAACTCCCACAGACGGTTGGCTTTCGAGGTCGGGGCAGGGGTGGCCAGTGGCCCAGGGGTTCCGTGACCCCACCTCTGACGGGTGGGGTTCATGTTCGGCGGTGCAGCGTTGGTTCGGTGTTCCGGTGCGCGCGGCGCCCCGACGGCTGCATGGCCGCAGGGTGCGCCGTGCGCACCGAGGGGCAATCTCAGAGCAAACCCAGCTCCTTCGCGGTGCGATCCACCGCGCGCCGGGTCTTCTCCACCAGTTCGTCCAGCTCGGCGTGGCTGGCGACCAGCGCCGGCGCCATGATCATCCGGCCCAGCGTCGAGCGGATGATCAGGCCTTCGTCGAAGCCCACGGTGCGGCAGTGCCAGGCGATGTCGTTCTCGTTGGCGAAGCGTTTGCGCGTGGCCTTGTCCTCGGTGAACTGCAACGCGGCGACCAGCCCGGCGCCTTGCACTTCGCCGATCAGCGGGTGCGCGGCGAAGGTGTCGCGCAGCAGTTTCTGCAGGTACGGGCCGGTGTCGTTCTTCACCGTCTCGACGATCTTCTCGTCGCGCAGCGCGGTGAGGTTGGCGATGGCCACCGCGGCGGCCACCGGGTGCCCGGCATAGGTCAGGCCGTGGGCGAACACGCCGCCCTGTTGCACCAGCACCTCGGCCATGCGCGCGCTGAACACCAGGCCGCCCATGGGGATGTAGCCGGAGGTGAGACCCTTGGCGATGGTCAGGGTGTCCGGCTGGAAACCGAAATGCTGGTGGGCGAACCACTCGCCGGTGCGGCCGAAGCCGCCGATCACTTCGTCGGCGCAGAGCAGTACGTCGTACTGGCGGCAGATGCGCTGGATTTCCGCCCAGTAGCTGGCGGGCGGGAAGATCATGCCGCCGGCGCCCTGGAAGGGTTCGGCGACGAAGGCGGCGACATTTTCCGCGCCCAGTTCGAGAATCTTCGCTTCCAGCTCACGCGCGGCCTTGAGGCCGAACGCCTCTTCGGAAAGATCGCCGCCCTCGGCGAACCAGTACGGCTCGCCGATGTGGGCGAAGTCCGGCAGCATGCCGCCCATCTCGTGCATGAAGCCCATGCCACCGAGCGCGGTGCTGCCCAGCGTGGAGCCGTGGTAGCCGTTCCAGCGGCCGATCATCACTTTCTTCTGCGGCTGGCCGAGGATCTGCCAGTAGCGCCGCACGCTGCGGATCAGCACCTCGTTGGCCTCCGAACCGGAGTTGGTGTAGATCGCGTGGCTGTAATGCGCCGGCAGCAGGCTGAACAGCAGTTCGGAGAGCTCGATCACCCGCGGATGGGTGGTGTGGAAGAACAGGTTGTAGTACGGCAGCTCCTCCAGCTGGCGCGTCGCCGCGGCGTTCAGGTCGGCGCGCCCGTAGCCCAGCGCGGTGCACCAGAGGCCGGACATGCCGTCCAGGTAGCGCTTGCCGTCGTTGTCCCACAGGTTCAGGCCCTGGCCCTTGGCGATCACCAGCGCACCCTGCGCGTTGAGCGCCTTCTGATCGAGGAAGGCATGGATGTGGTGCGCGGCATCCAGGGCCTGGTATTCCTTCGTCGTGTGCTTGGCAGTCATCGCAAGGTCTCCGCCAGTGGCGTGTAGGGTGCTTCGTGCGCACCGTTAATAATTTGATCGGCTCGTCTGGTGCGCACGGCGCACCCTACAAACCGGAGTTCCTCCGGTGCGCATGGCGCACCCTACGGACGCAGTTGGAACCAGGTGGTTTTCAGTTGGGTGTACTTGTCGAACGAGTGAAGCGACAGGTCACGGCCGAAGCCCGACTGCTTGCCCCCGCCGAAGGGCGTGCTGAAGTCCAGCGCATCGACGGTGTTCACCGACACGGTGCCGACCCTGAGCCGGCGCGCCACGCGGTGCGCACGGTTGAGGTCGTCGCTCCACAGCGAGGCGGCGAGGCCGTAGACGCTGTCGTTGGCCAGTTGCACGGCCTGCTCTTCGCTGTCGAAGGGCGTCACCGCCAGCACCGGGCCGAACACTTCCTCGCGGGCCAGGCTGCTGTCCGGCGTCACCCCGGTGAACAGGGTCGGTTCGATGAAGTTGTCCGAGCCGTTGAAACTCAGCTGCCTTCCGCCACACGCAAGATGCGCGCCTTCGTTCCTCGCGCTGTCGATGAATTCCATGATCCGCGCGGTCTGCCGCTGCTCGACGATGGCGCCGGCGCGGCTGGCCGGGTCCAGCGGATCTCCGGGTTGCCAGTCGCGGGCCTTGCTCAGCACGCGTTCGACGAATTCGTCGTGGATCGAGCGTTCCACCAACAGTCGCGAGTTGGCCGAGCAGACTTCGCCCTGGTTGAAGAAGATGCCGAAGGCGGCCTTCTCGGCGGCCAGGTCCAGGTCCTGGCAGTCGGCGAACACCAGGTTGGCACTCTTGCCGCCGCATTCCAGCCAGACCTGCTTGAGGTTGGATTGCGCCGAGTAGCCCATGAAGTACTTGCCCACTTCGGTGGAGCCGGTGAAGGCCAGGCAGTCGACGTCCATGTGCCGGCCCAGCGCCTTGCCGGCGGTTTCGCCGAGGCCGGTGACGACGTTGAGCACGCCTTCCGGGATGCCCGCTTCCAGGGCGAGTTCGGCCAGGCGCAGGGCGGAGAAAGGCGATTGCTCGGCGGGCTTGAGGATCACCGAGTTGCCGGCGGCCAGCGCCGGGGCGAGCTTCCAGGCGGCCATGTCCAGCGGGAAATTCCACGGCACCACGGCAGCGACCACGCCCAGCGCTTCGCGGGTGATGGTGGCGAGCACGTTGCGCGCGCTCGGCGCGACTTCGTCGTAGCGCTTGTCGAGGCTTTCGGCGTACCAGCGGAACACGCCGGCGGCGCCGGGCACGTCGATGTTCCAGGCATCCATCACCGGCTTGCCCATGTTCAGCGAGTCGAGCAGCGCCAGTTCGTCACGGTGAACGAGGATCAGCTCGGCCAGCTTGAGCAGCACCTGCTTGCGCTCGGCCGGCGAGCGCTGCGACCAGACGCCGGCCTCGAAGGAGCGCCGCGCGGCGCTTACCGCGAGGTCGACATCGGCGGCATCGCAGGCGGCGACATTGGCCAGCAGCGCGCCGGTGGCCGGATTGATCGAGGCGAAGGTGGCCCCCGACTGCGCGCCGACCTGGCGACCGCCGATGATCGCGCGGTCGATGAAGCGTTGCTGCTGCGCCCGTTGCTGCCAGTCGCTGAGTTCGTACACCGCCATCCCCTTTTCCCGTTGCTGTGAGCGGATGGTGGCGTAAGGGCGACACAAGGAAAAATATTAAAAATATGCTCGGGACATACGAAAAAGCTGGCTTTGCGCGCACCGAAAAAGCGCTTCTCGCACGCTCGTGGTGCGGCGCATGGCACCGCGGCGGAGCGGAGTGCTCGCAGGCGGCGATGCAGGTTCCGGTTTGTTCTTTTAGGGCTTTCGGGAGGGCGAGGGCGGCGCGCGAGGCGGCTGCCTGGCGCTTCATTTCGGTGCCGGGTGCGCAGCCGGATAGTGGCGAAGGTCGCGCCGCCTTCACCCGCTGGCGGGTGGCGGCCAGCATCTTGCAAAGCCCCTCGTCACCCGGCGCGCACGCACCCTCGAAAAAAGCTGCTCACCCGCAAGCAAAATGCTGGTGCGGCGCGGTGCCTCTGCGGCACCCCGACACGTTATGGTGAGCGCCGCAATCGTCACCCCCGAGGTAATCCGTGGCTTCCTACACCCTGCGTCAGATCAGGTATTTCGTCACCACCGTGGAGTGCGGCAGCGTCGCCGAGGCGTCGCGCAAGCTGTACATCGCCCAGCCGTCGATCTCCACCGCGATCAAGGGCCTGGAAGAGAGCTTCGGCGTGCAGTTGTTCATTCGCCACCACGCCCAGGGCGTCTCGCTCACGCCCAGCGGCGCGCGTTTCTACCGCAAGGCGCAGGAACTGCTGCGCATGGCCCACGAATTCGAGCAGAACGCCCTGGCCGACAACGACGTGGTGGCCGGGCAGATCGACATCGGCTGCTTCGAGACGGTCGCGCCGCTGTACCTGCCGCGCCTGATCGCCGGCTTCCGGACCTTGTATCCCGGGGTGGAAATCCGCCTGCACGACGGCGAGCAGCAGGAGCTGGTGCAGGGCCTCACGGGCGGTCGCTTCGACCTGGCGATCTTCTACGAGCACGACCTCGACGGCACCATCGAGACCGAGCCGCTGATGCCGCCGCAGCGCCCCTACGCGCTATTGCCCGAAGGCCATCGCTTCGCCGCGCAGGAGCGCGTGTCGCTGCGCGACCTGGTGCTGGAGCCGATGATCCTGCTCGACGTGCTGCCCAGCCGCACCTACTTCGTGAGCATCTTCGAGGAACTGGGGCTGAGCCCGAACATCGCCTTCAGCTCGCCCTCCATCGAGATGGTCCGCGGCATGGTCGGCCAGGGTTTCGGCTTTTCGGTGCTGGTCACCCGCCCGCACAGCGACGTCACCTACGACGGCCAGCGGGTGGTGTGCCTGAGCATCACTGAGGACGTCACTGGCTCCGGTCTGGTCGCCGCCTGGCTGAAACGCGCGCAACTGACCAAGCCGGCGCAGTTGTTCGTCGATTACTGCAAGGCGGAGCTGGGCGAGAAGCCGGTAACCGAGCCCGCCTGAACCCGCCGACTCAGACCTGGAACTGCATGACGGCGTCGCGCATGCCCTGCGCCACGCGCTCCAGTTCCTCCGCCGAGTGCGCCAGCTCGTTCACCGCCTGGGCGTTTTGCTGAGCCATCTGCGCGATCTGCTCGACACGCTGCGCAACCTCGCTGCTGGCGTTGCTCTGCTCGCCGATGGTGTGGGAAATCTCCTCCACCACCTGGGCGGCGCGTTGCGCGCCATCGCGTATTTCATTGATCGAATCGCCGGCCTGGTGCGCCAGGGCCACGCCATCGTTCACCCGGGTCACGCCGGCCTGCATGCTGTCCACCGCCAGGTGGGTGTTGCTGCGAATGCGCCCGATCATGTCGGTGATTTCCTGGGTCGAGTGCGCCGTGCGGGCCGCCAGGTTGCGCACCTCATCGGCGACCACGGCAAACCCGCGGCCCGCCTCGCCGGCGCGCGCGGCCTCGATCGCGGCGTTGAGGGCGAGCAGGTTGGTCTGTTCGGCGATGCTCCTGATGACCTGGATGATCGAATGGATTTCCTCGGATGAACGCCCCAGCTCGGTGATCGTCTCGGACGACGAGGTGACCGCCTCGGCGATACGGTTCATGCCATCGACCACGCCGAGTATCACCTGCCCACCGCTGTAGGCCAGTTGCCCGGAATGGGCGGAAATGCCCTTGGCGTCATGGGCGTGCGAGGACACCTGGGCGATGTTCTGGATCATCTGCTCCATGGCCGCGGCCATGCTGGTGGCGCTGTCCGCCTGCTGGGTGGAGTCGTTCAGAATGCGCTGCGCCGTGCCGGTGAGCGTGCGGGCGGTCTGCTGCAGCTGTTCGCTGTGCTGGTTGATGCTGCTGATCATCCGGCCGAGGTTGCCCTGCATTTCGGCCAGCGCCTGCAGCAGATGGCCGGCCTCGTCCTGCCGATCGACGTCGATGCGACCGCGCAGGTTGCCGCTGGCGATGGCGCGGGCGGCCTCGACGGACTGCTGCAGCGGGCCGAGCACGCGGCGCATCAGGTTCCAGGTGATCAGGCCCAGCAGCAGACTGACCAGGACGATCCCGCTGAGCAGATAAACCGAGGCGTTGCGCACGGCGGTCTGGCCACTCTCGCGGGCGGCGCTCACCTGTTCTTCGATCAGGCCGCTGATCGCCTCGTTCCTGGTTTCGAGTTCGCTGAAACGCTGCATGAACGACGGCATGCCGCCCTTGGCTGACGGGGCATCGCGCAGGGCCGCTTCGGTGATCTGTTCGGCTTCGGCGATGTAGGCGGTGAGGGCCGGCTGCAATTGGGCGATGGCCTGCCGGATGTTGGTCGGCAGCGGCAAGGCGGCGTTGGCGTCCATGGCACGCTTGAACCAGTCGGCATGCTCGCGCAGATCCTTGCGTACCTGCTCGGCGGCTGCCGCGTCGCCCGCCTCGACACTGAAGGCGGCCAGCACGTCGGCGCGCAGCGCGTCGTGCATCATGTCGCCTTCGAGATGGTTGCGCAGCGCGGTGACGCTCAGTTCGTTCTGCTCCAGCGCGCCATTGAGCTGGGTCTGGCCCCAGAAACCCACCGCACCCAGGCCCGCCGCAACGGCCACGCTCAGCACGCCGCTGGCGATCATCTTCTGACGAATGTTCATGCGCCACTTCTAATTGTGAGGGAGGGAGTCGCAAGTCTAGTTCAGCCGCGCCCTGTCTGGCTCGTGGACGCGCTGCGCCTGCAGCGTGCGCAGCAGGCGGCGTTCGTCGCGTCGATGATCGACGGGCCGAAGGCGCGAGTCGGCCCTGGTCAGGGTCCTATCTGCATCCAGCGCGCCAGGTTCGCCAGCAGGGCATCGCAGCGGGCCAGTTGATCGAGGCTGACGAACTCGTCCGGCTTGTGTCCTTGATCCATGCTGCCGGGGCCGCAGACCACGGTGGCGATGCCGGCTTCGTCGAACAGGCCGCCCTCGGTGCCGAAGGCCACGGTGGAGAACTCGTCGCTGCCGCACAGCAGCGCCAGCAGGCGCGCGGCGTCGCTGCCCGGCTCGGTGAGCAGGCCGGGGTAGGCGGACAGCTCGCTGAAGCGGATGTCGCTGGCCTCGCTCACCGCGCGCATGCGCGGCAGCAACTGGGTCTCGGCGTAGTCGCGCAATTCGGCGGTGACCTGTCGCGGGTCGTCCGCCGGCAGCGCGCGCACCTCGAAGTCGAAGCGGCACTCGGCGGGCACGATGTTCAACGCCCGGCCGCCCTGGATCAACCCGGTCTGCACCGTGGAGTAGGGCGGGTCGAAGCGCGAATCGTGCTTCGCCGGCTCGGCCAGGCGCTGGCCGATCTCGCCGAGCTGGCCGATCAGCCGCGCGGCGTACTCGATGGCATTCACGCCCTGCGGCGCATAGGCCGAATGGCAGGCCGCGCCGTGCACCTCGCAGCGCATCGCCAGCTTGCCCTTGTGGCCGAGCACCGGGCGCATTTCCGTGGGTTCGCCGATCAGGCAGATCGCCGGCCTGTCCGGGCTGGCGCGCAGCTGTTCGACCAGGCTGCGCACACCGAGGCAGCCGATCTCCTCGTCGTAGGAAATGGCGATGTGCAGCGGCAGACGCAGCGGCTGCTCGAGGAAGCGCGGCATGCTCGCCAGCACACAGGCGAGGAAGCCCTTCATGTCCGCCGTGCCGCGTCCGTACAGGCGACCGTCGCGTTCGCTGAGCTGGAACGCCGGCAGCGTCCAGGCCTGGCCGTCCACCGGCACCACGTCGCTGTGCCCGGACAGCATCACGCCGCCGGGGCCGGGCGGGCCGAGGCGGGCGTGCAGGTTGGCCTTGGTTCGCTCGGCGTTGAAGATCAGGTCGCTGGCGATGCCGAGACCGGACAGGTAGTCGCCCACGAACGCGATCAGCGCCAGGTTCGATTCGCGACTGGTGGTGTCGAAGGCGATCAGTTTTTCCAGCAGGGCGCGGCTATCGGGCATGGGACCTCTCGGTGGGGAACAGGTGGTGCGCACGGCGCACCCTACCTCAACCGGAGGGTGCGCCGCGCGCACCGGAAAAACACCGTTTCGCAGGATGGGTTGAGCCTGCGATACCACCTCGGGTGGCCGATGGGTTACGCCGCTGCGCGGCTAACCCATCCTACGCAAAGCAGCCTCCATCCGTAGGGTGCGCCATGCGCACCGCAAAAACACCGGCGCCGCGCACCGGCTCATTCGTCGCCCGGCACGCCGTAGCTAGGCGCCTTGGTCGGATCGAGGGCGCGGGTGACGTAGTCGTGCAACTGTGGTTCGTAGGCGCGCCAGAGTTTGTCCAGCTCGCCGATGGGGTCGGCGTCGGCCCAGTCGACGCGCAGGTCGACCACCGGCCAGATCAGGTCGCCGACCACCGACAGCGCCGCCGAATGCACCGGCCCGGCTTCGCCGCCGGCGGCCATGGCAGCGTGCATCGCCGCCAGCAGGCGATCCGGCAGGCCGCCGTCGGCCCGCTCGAAGGCGTCGACCATCGCATCGATCACCTTTGGCGAGGACAGCAGGTTGCCCGCTGCCACGCACTGCTCGCCGGCCCTGGCGTGGTTCAGCCCGAGCGCCTCGCTGCCGGTGAAATGCGCCGTGGCGCCCTGGCTGTCGATCACCGTCACCTGGCGGAACTGGCCGTAGCCGTTGCTATCCAGCGCCTGGCGCATCGCCGCCGCCGGGCTGCTGCCGGATTCCAGCAGATCGAGAATCTGCGGGCCGAGCGCGGGCAGGGTGATGTTCTGCGTCGACACCGCGCCCACGGCGGCGCGCAGCCACGGGCAGCGGGCGCCGACGGCGATGCTCGACGAACTGATGGCGATGCCGAGCATGCCGGTTTCGGCACAACGGCCGACGATGGAGAAGGTCATGGGCGAACCCCGGCCTGCCAGTCGTCCGGGATCACCGCGATCACGTCGATTTCCATCAGCCACTGCGGCTGGCCGAGGGCCGAGACCACCAGGCCGGTGGAGATCGGGAAGACCCCCTTGAGCCACTTGCCGACCTCCTGGTAGACCGGCTCGCGGTAGCGCGGGTCGGTCAGGTAGGTGGTGGTCTTGACGATGTGGGAGAGGTCGCTGCCGGCTTCCTCGAGCAACTGCTTGAGGTTCTTCATCGCCTGCTCGGTCTGTGCGCGCGGGTCGCCGAGGCCGACCAGGTTGCCCTCGAAGTCGGTGCCGACCTGGCCACGCACGTAGACCGTGTTGCCGGCGCGGACGGCCTGGCAGAGGTCGTTGTCCAGGGTCTGGTTGGGGTAGGTGTCCTTGGTGTTGAACATGCGGATGCGGGTATGGGTAGGCATCAACGGGCTCCTGCGCTCTGGACGGCGGCGACGACGGGCTCGGCCTGGCGTTGCGAGGCATCGCGGTAGTCGAGGTACTTGTGCTGCGTGGCGATGTGGTCGGCGACGTGCTTGGCGTCGTGCCAGACACCCCAGATGAAGGTGGAACCACGCCGCGACAGCCACGGCAGGCCGACGAAGTAGACGCCGGGCTCGCTGGACACGCCGCGCTGGTGCCGCGGCTTGCCGTTGGCGTCGAACGCGTCGACCTTCAGCCAGCTGAAGTCCACCGAATAGCCGGTCGCCCAGATGATCGAGGTGACGCCGGCCGCGGCCAGGTCCAGCTCGAGGATGGGGTCGGTCATGCACGCCGGGTCCGGGTAGCTGGCGCGGGCCTCGGGCTCTTCCGGCAGGTCGAGCTGGTTGCGCGCGATGTAGGCATCGGCGGCGTCGAGCAGCGACAGGTAGTTCTCGTCGCCGCGGGCGATGTTGTCCACCAGGTCCGGCTGGAAACTGGCCACACCGTCGGTGAACGCCTTGGTCAGGCCGACCAGGGTGATGCCCTGGTGGGCGAGGTTGCGGAAGTCGATGGTCTCGCCGCCGCGGGCGCCGCTGACGGCGATGGTCACGTGCTCCTTGCCCGGCTGCGCGGCTTCCATGTCCCACAGGCCGAGCACGCCCAGCCACCAGACGAAGTCGCGGTTGCGGTAGCTGCGCGGCGGACGGTCGTGCGGGCCGACGGAGAGGTAGACCTTGCGCCCGGCGCGGCGCAGCTCGTCGGCGATCTGCACGCCGGAAGAGCCGGCACCGACCACCAGCACCGCGCCTTCGGGCAGTTGCTGCGGGTTGCGGTAGGCGGCGGAGTGCAGCTGGTTGATCGACGAATCCTGCGGCGCGATGGCCGGGATCACCGGCTTCTGGAACGGCCCGGTGGCGGCGACCACGCGATTGGCCTCGATCACGCCGGCCGAGGTTTCGACGGTGAAACCGGCGCGGTCGGCGTTGCGGACCACCCGCTTCACGTCCACGCCGGTGCGGATCGGCGCATTGAATTTCTTCGCATAGTCTTCGAAGTAGGCGGCGATGCGCTCCTTCGAGGCGAAGGCATCGGGCGCCAGGTCGTCGAATTCCAGACCGGGGAAGCGGTCATGCCAGACCGGCCCGTTGGCCACCAGCGAATCCCAGCGATCGGTGCGCCAGGCCTCGGCGATGCGGCTGCGCTCCAGCACCAGGTGCGCAATGCCGAGCTTGCCCAGGTGCTCGCTCATCGCCACGCCGGCCTGCCCGGCGCCGACGACGAGGGTGTCTATCTTCTCAACGGTCTTGCCGAGCGGGCTCGGGGAAGCGCTTTGGTTCAGGTCGGTCATCACGTGCCTGCTCTGTCTGGATCATGGCTGTTGCGCCGCAGCGACGCTGCCGGCGGGAGTGGGCTCATTCTGTTCAGCGCAGGGGATTCGCGAAATTATGTTTTTTGTAGTCGCTAGCTAGGGAAAAACTCTACGCCGGGCGCGGCGGGGCCTGCCGCCGCCGCGGCGCGCGATCGACGGGGTGAGGAACGTGGCGACGCGAGCCCGCCGAAGAGCATGGACAGCGCCAGCCCGCATCGCGAGAACGCCCTCGGTACGGCCGGCAGGCTTCATATAGACTCGCGGCTTTTTCCTGAATCGAGAATGGCGTTATGCCGATAACCAGCGAGCGCGCCGCGACGGCCTGCGGGCTGATGGCCGTGGTGCTGTGGAGCACCTCCACCGGGCTGATCCGCAGCGTGGCGCAGAGTCTCGGCCCGATCGGTGGCGCGGCGCTGCTCTACACCCTCGGCGCGGCGCTGCTGCTGGTGTTCGTCGGGCGACCGCGGCTGCGTTCGTTCCCGCGTCGCTACCTGGTGTGGGGCAGCCTGCTGTTCGTCGCCTACGAGCTGTGCTTTTCGTTGTCCCTGGGATTCGCCAACAGCGGCACCCAGGCCATCGAGGTCGGTCTGGTCAATTACCTGTGGCCCTGCCTGACGGTGCTCCTGGCCATCGTCATGAACGGCCAGCGGGCGCGCTGGATCATCCTTCCGGGCTCGGCGATGGCGTTGTTCGGCATCCTCTGGATCGTCAGCGGCGACGGCATCTCGCTGCGCGGCATCGCCGCCAATGTCGCCTCTAACCCGCTGAGCTACGGGCTCGCGGCCACCGGCGCGCTGCTCTGGGCGCTTTACTGCAACGTCACCCGGCGCTTTGCCGAAGGCAAGAATGGCGTGGTGCTGTTCTTCGCCATGACGGCCGTGGCGCTCTGGTTCAAGTACGCCTTCAGCGGCGAAAGCCTCCCGCCGTTCACCTGGAATGCCGGCTTCCACCTGCTGGCGGCCAGCTCGGCCCTCGCCAGCGGTTATGCGCTGTGGAACCTGGGAATCCTGCGCGGAAACATGACGCTGATCTCCACGGCGTCGTACTTCACGCCGGTGCTGTCCTCCGCCTTCGCCTCGGCCTGGCTGAGCGCCGCGCTGACCGTGCAATTCTGGCAGGGGACGCTGCTGGTGACCCTGGGCTCGCTGGTCTGCTGGGCCGCAACCCGCGAACGAGCGACGCACGCCTAGCGTCTCGACGACGGCCGTCCGGTCGTGGAGAGGAAACCCCGCTACTCGCCCGGCCTGTCGGCCGACCCCGGCAATGACGCGCACTCCGGCGAGCACAGCAGTTGCGGCAGCATGTAGCTCGCCTCCCGCTCGGATGCCGCGCAGGCCAGCGGCGAACGCCCGGTGGCGCGATCGTCCCGCGCGTCGTGCCAGTAACGGGGCGGTTCGCCTTTCGAAGTGAGGCGGGCAGTCATGCCGGCATACCTCTCTAGAGATCCAGGACCAGCGGCTGGACGTCATTCTCGCTGTGCGCGGGGACTGCGCAGCAGATCAGCACGCTGTCGTCGTCCGGCAGTTCCGCGGGCGGGTTGGGGTAGTGCACCTGGCCGCTGAGGCGCCGCGTCCGGCAGGTGCCGCAGGAGCCGCCGCGGCAACTGAAGTCCGGGTTCAGCCCGCGGCTTTCCGCCAGCTCCAGCAGGCTGCCGCTCTGCGGCGTCCAGCGTGCCTCCTTGCCCGAGGCGGAGAAATACACCGGCACCGGCGCATTGGCGGGCGGCGGCTGGACCGGCGTGGCGCGTTGCCGGTCGCCCTGGCGGCGTAGCGTCGAGGGGCCGAACGCCTCGGCGTGGAGGCGCGCATCGGGAATGTTCAGGCGGCGCAAGCCGTCGTAGAGGTCCTGGGTGAAGCGGGCCGGACCGCAGAGGTAGAAGTCGTAGTCGTCCAGCGGCAGGTTGGCCTGGAGGTGCGCCAGCTCCAGCCGGCCCGGTATCTCGTAGTCCACGCCCAGCCGCGCGTTTTCGTCGGCATCGCTCAGGGCGCGCAGCAGGTGCAGCCGACCCGCCGCGCGCCGTTGCAGGTGCAGCAGTTCGCCCTGGAACGGCAGGTCCTGCAGGCGCCTGCCTGCCTGGAACAGGTACACCGGCTGGTCGCGCTGCTGGCGGGCGATCCGTTCCACCAGTTCGCGCGCCATGGACAGCAGCGGCGTGATGCCGACGCCGGCCCCCAGCAGCACCACCGGCCGCGCGTCCTCGGCGTCCAGGGTGAAGCTGCCCAGCGGATGGCGGACTTCCAGCAGGTCGCCGACGCCAAGGCGCTCGTGCAGGTGGCGCGAGGCGGGGCCCTGGGCCTTGATGCTGATGCGCAGGTGGCCGTCGGAGGGCGCGCTGGACAGGCTGTAGGTCCTGACCAGCACCTCCCCGCCGTCGAGCGTCAGGCGCAGCGGAATGTGCTGGCCCGGCAGGAAGGGCACCGCCACGCCGTCCTGTGCCTCGATGTACAGCGAACGGATGTCCGGGCTTTCCTGCTCGATCCGCGTCACGCGCCAGCGATGCCAGTGCTTGCGCTGCTCCTGCTGTTTCAGGCGCTGCTCGGCGTGGGCCCAGGTGCCGGTCATCAGGCTGGTGGGGGCGAACCCCTCGAAGTGCCAGCGGATCGAAACCGCCGCCGGGCGTCGCACCACGCGCTCCACATCGACGGTCCACAAGCGCTCGGCGCCCTCGAAGGCGACGATCAGCGGGCTCTCCAGGATCAGTTCGGTGCGGCCGCTGATCTGCAGCACGTCGCCGCTGGCGAAGTCGACGAACAGCAGCCCGGCGCGCGGGTTGCTCTGCAGGTTGCCGAGGGTGTTGAAGTGCAGGTTGCCGGCGTAGTCGGGGATGGTCAGGCGATTGCCGTCCACCTTGACGAAGCCCGGCCGGCCGCCGCGGTGGGAGACGTCCACCGAGCGTCTCCCGTCTTCGTAGGTCACGTAGCTGGCGACGAAGAAGGTGTCGGCGCTGGCGATCATCTCGGCGGCGTCCGCGTCCAGCGCGGCGAGCGCCTGGCCCGGCGCGCGGGTGGCCGGATCGCCGGCCGCCGGATCGCCGGCGGAGCGCAGGTAGGTGCGTTGCTGGATGTACTGCGGGCAATTGCCGAACGCGTGCTCCACGGCGATCTCCAGCTGCCCCGCCGAGGTCTGGGTGATCACGCCGTTGACGCGGTTGCGCCGCCGGCTGTGCAGTTCGATGCCGAGCAGACCGACCGCATCGCCTACCCGCAGGCCGGAACTGGCCGGGTCCTGCGGGTCGGGCTCGACGGCCAGCGCTAGATGCTTCGGGTCGGCGGAGGTGACGAAGCCTGGCGCGCCTTCGAGCAGCGTCGCCCAGGGCCGGCCCTCGCCATCCACCGCGCCGACGACCAGGAAAGGCAACTGCTGGTAGAAGTCGCGGTGCTGGTCAGGCAGGTAGTCGCGGATGAACTTCTGCCCGGCGACTTCCATCCGCTCGGCCACGCCGATCTTCTGCTGCAGTGCGCGTTCGCCGGCGTGCCAGGGCGAGGTGCGGTGGTTTTCCATGGCGGTCACTCCTCGAAGGGTCGTCGCGACGCGCGCGGCCGGTGGGCGGGTTCAGCCGGCGAGCAGGCCGGCGGCGGTCGGCTGCATCGGTACGAAACTGGGCAGCGCCTCGACCCTCGCCAGCCAGGCACGCAGGTTCGGGTAGGGCTCCAGCGACACGTTGCCCTCCGGAGCATGGGCGATGTAGCTGTAGTTGGCGACGTCGGCGATGGAGGGCTCGGCGCCGGCGAGGAACGGCGTCGACGCCAGCTCCGTTTCCATCACGCGGAACAGCACGTGGGCGCGGTTGATGACTTCCTCGGCGTTGAACGCCGCCCCGAACACCGTGATCAGGCGCGCCGCCGCCGGGCCGAACGCTACCTGCCCGGCGGCCACCGACAACCAGCGCTGAACCCGCGCCGCCACGACCGGCTCTTCGGACAGCCAGCGACCCTCGCCGTAGGTCTTGGCCAGGTAGACCAGGATGGCGTTGGAGTCGCTTAGGACGGTGCCGTTGTCGTCGATCACCGGAATCTGCCCGAAGGGACTCAGGGCGAGGAATTCGGGCCGCTTGTGGGCGCCCTTGGCGAGGTCGACGAAGACCCGTTCGGTCGGCAGCTCCAGCAGCGAGAGCATCAGCTCGACACGGTGGGCGTGGCCGGAAAGGGGGTGGCGGTACAGTTTGATCGGGTGCTGTGGCATGTCGGAACTCCGCATCGGTGGGCCGCATCGCGCCGGCCGGGTTGGCCGTTGCGCTGTTGGGTTCATGCTGCGCCCTGACGCGCTGGAGCAGAATCGCCACGCCGGGCAATCCATAATTTCAGTTTCCGCAATAAAGGGACGGTGCCCGCTCAGTCGCACAGCGCCGGATGCAGGCGCAGGCGCGGCACCGCGAAGTCGATGAAGGTGCGTACCCGCCCGCAGGCCTTGCGGCCTTCGCGGTAGATCAGCTGCGCCGGCAGGTCGGGCGCGACGAAGCGTTCCAGCACCGGTTCGAGCAGGCCCGCCTGCAGCTCCTGATGCGCCTCGTAGCTCAGGCAGCGGATCAGCCCCAGCCCTGAAACCGCCGCGCGGATGGCGGCCTGCTGGGTGGTGCAGGTGAGCACCGGCACATTGCGCACCGTGCGGGTGGTGGCGCCGTCATGCAGACGCCACTCGGCGCCGTGGCCCGCTTCGCTGGCGAGAAGGGTGCGATGAGCCCGCAGGTCTTCGACGTTTTCCGGGCGTCCCCAGCGCGCCAGGTAGGCCGGGGCGGCGCACATCATCGGCCTGACCCGGCCGATCGGCACCGCGAAGCCGGACGAGTCGGGCAACGGGCCGACCACCAGCGCGACGTCGATGCCTTCCTCCAGCAGCTTGGGCGGGCGTTCCCGCGCGCAGGTCGTCAGTTGCACGTCGGGAAAGGCCTCGAGGTAGGCCACCGCCAAGGGCATGAAGAGCTGATGCGCCATCAGCAGCGGCAGGGCCACCGTCAGCGGCCCCGCGATGTGGCTGTGCAGGCCCGCGGCGGAGCGCTCGGCCGCGGCGGTTTCCTCAAGGATGAGCCGGCACTGCGCGGCGAAGCGTTCGCCGACCGCATTCAGCTGGACGCCCCGAGGGCCCCGCACGAGCAGGGCGGTGCCCAGGCGAGCCTCCAGCGCCGCCAGCGTGCGCATCACGGTGGCCGGCGACAGCGCCAGGTCGCGCGCCGCCGCCGCGAGGCTGCCCGCCTGCGCGACCGCGGCGAAGACTTCCATCTGCCGGTAGCGGCTCATGGTTCAGGGTGCGCCGAGACGCTGCAACGCCGCGTCGTTCAGCAGGCGGTCATGGCAGTGATCGACGAAGGTGCGCACCCGGGCGGAGACCTGCTTGCCGCTCTGGTAGAGCACATGCACCGGCAGCGGCGGCGTGCCGAAGGCGGCCAGCACGATCTCCAGCTCGCCCCTGGCGACGGCGTCCGCGACCTGATAGGACAGCACCTGCGTGTAGCCCCAGCCCATGCGCGCCGCGTTGATCGCCGCCTGGTTGGAGCTCACCACCAGGCGCGCGTGCGGCGCCATCGTCGAGGGGCCTTCGGGGCCGTCGAAATGCAGCTCGGTGAGCAGCGTGCTGGCGGAGGACATGACCGTCTGCGCGCCCTGCAGATCGCGCGGATGGGCGGGCCGCCCGACGCGATCGAGAAAGGCCGGCGCGGCGCAGATCACCGGACGGATCTCGCCCACCTTGAGGGCGTGGAAGCTGCCTTCGGGGAGCTGTCCGATGCGGATCGCGACATCCACCGCTTCGTCGGCCAGGTTCACCAGCCGGTCGACCAGCAGCGCGTTGACCGTCACCTCGCCATGGGTGGCGAGGTACTCGGTGATCAGCGGAATCAGGAAGAGTTCGCCGAACATCACCGGGGCGGTGACCGTCAGGTTTCCACGGATGCGCAGGCTGCTGCCGGACGCCAGCTCCTCCGCTTCCTCGAGCTCCAGGAGAATGCGCCGGCAGTCTTCCACATAGCGCCGGCCCGCCTCGGTCAGGCGCAGGCTGCGGGTATTACGGGCCAGCAGCAGGGTGCCGAGGCGCTTCTCCAGGGCGGCGATGGCGCGTGTCGCACCGGGCGGCGACAGGCCCAGCAGGCGGGCGCCACCGGCGAAGCTCTCCGCCTCGGTCACCGCCAGCAGCACCTTCATTTCCTGGAACCTGTCCACCACCACCCCCGCGTCGACATCGACAGAAAGGCAGAGACTATGTCGTCGCGGAGCAAATGTCCGCTATCGATCTCGGCCACGGCCGGGTGGGACGTCGGCCCCCGGGCCTAGCGGGGAGCGCCGCGCTCCACCATCGCCCGCCATTCGCGCACGCTGGGTCTTTCCTGCATCCGCTCGTGCCATTCCCGCAGCGCGGTGCATTCGTCGGGTACCGGAAGCTTGACCAGCGCGGCGAAGATCATCCCGCCGAGCACCGCGATATCCGCCATGGAGAAGGCATTGCCCGCCACGAACGGGCGCTCCCGCAGAACGCCGTCGAAGTAGTGCATGCCCCGGATCGCCTTGTCGCGCATGCGCCCGCCCCATTCCGGATTCTGGTAGAGCTCGACCTGCGGCCCGAGCCCCGGCGTGGCGTGGTGGAAGTAAACGCTGACCGCATCGAGAAATTCGATTTCGGCGCGTTTGGTCATCATGTGGATGAGCCCTTTCTGCAGCGGTGTGTCACCCGTGAGCAGCGGATGGCCATCCAGCGCGTCGAGGTACTGGGTGATGGCCGTGCATTCCGCGAGGTAGGTGCCATCGGCCAACTCCAGCACCGGCAAGGTCCCGGAGTAGTTGATGGCGAGGAACTCGGCGGCCTTGTGCTCGCCTTTCCAGAGGTTGACCGGGACGAACTCGACGCGCGAGAGCAGGCCCTTCTCGGCCAGGGCGATGCGCACGCGGGCCGGGTAGGGACCATTGAACCAGTCGTGGATTTTCATTTGCGGAAGGGCCAGAAGGTCGATTCGCTGTGCTTCGTTACTCATGGCTTTACTCGTCTACCTGTCAGTTGGTAGGTAAATATTCGGCGCGCCCGTTGTTGCTGTCAATCCCTACCTTCCAGTTGGCAGGTAACTGGCTCGGGCGTAAACTTCGTGGTGTCGATTGGACGAGTCGAGGAGCACACCTTGGGCGACAACGCGCGGGAAGCCATCCTGGCGGCGGCGAAAACCGCGGCGCAGATGCACGGGTACAGCGGCATCAATTTTCGAAGCATCGGCGAGGCGGTGGGGATCAAGAACGCCAGCATCTACTACCACTTCGCCAGCAAGGCCGAACTCGGCGCCGCCGTCGCCGCGCGCTACTGGCAGGACACCGCCGCCGTTCTGGAAGGAATACGGACGTCGAACCCCGATCCCATTGGGTGCCTCGCGCGTTACCCGTCGATCTTTCGCAGCTCGCTGGAAGACGGCAACCGGCTTTGTCTGTCCAGCTTCATGGCCGCGGAACACGAAGACCTGCCCGAGGACGTCCAGCGCGAGGTGAGGGCGTTCGCCGACGCCAACGTGGCCTGGCTGGCCCAGGTGCTGGCGGACGCCGGCGTGGAGGGCGCGGAGCTCCGCGAGCGACGCGCGCGCGCCATTTACACCGCGGTCGCCGGCGCGCAACTGGTCGCCCGCACGCGGGGCGATATCGGTCTGTTCGACGAGCTGATCCTCAGCTACCGCGAGACGGGGTTGATCCCCACGGCGGTGGTCAAGGCATAGCGGAGTGCGCTTCGTCGTCTCGCCCGGACTCTGCCGGGGGCCCGCGGTCACACGGGAACCAAGCCAGGAGAGATGCCATGAGTGTGAAACTGAAGCGACTCGAAGGTGAAGAGATCCCGGATCAATTCAAGAAGGATGACATCGACGTGATCTTCGAGGTGACGGCGGACGATGGCAGCGTGGAGTACCGCTATTCCGACGTGGATGCCGCCAGGACGGCGGTCAATCTGAGCGAGCAGGACAAGGCGGACGGCTGATCGGCGCTGTCGCGCCGGTAACGGCGCTTCCGGGCGATGCAAATTGCACAGGGAAATCGGACCCACCATGCAATATCACCGGTCCAGCGTGCCGCAGTTGTTCAACATCTTGTTGATTATAATAGATTTATTTCGCTCGTCGGGATTGGCATGGCCCTCGCAATCTTCTTCTCACCAGCCGGCTGTTTCGACGGTTGGACAAGATAAGACCCCTGAGTCTTGCGCCTAGAGGAGATACGCAATGAACGCCATTGAACTGCTCAAGAACGATCATGTGACGGTCAAGGACCTGCTCACGCAACTCTCGGAATCGACCCAGCGCGCGGTGAAGAAACGTACCGAGCTGCTCGGTAAGCTGGAAATGGAGTTGGCCATCCACACGGCCATCGAAGAACAGATCCTTTACCCGGCCTACCGTGAGGCCGGCGGCAAGGAAGAAGAAAAGATGTACCACGAAGCCAAGGAAGAGCACCGCACGGTGGACAGTCTGGTGCTGCCCGACCTGCTGAACACCGATCCGGCCACCGTGGAGTTCGCCGCCCGCGTCAAGGTCTGCCAGGAACTGCTCGAGCACCACATCGAGGAAGAGGAAGAAGAGATGTTCCCCCAGGCCAGGAAGCTGTTGGGCGAAGACCGCCTGAACGAGCTGGGCCAGGAGATGGAGCAGATGAAGCAAAGCATGAAGAAAGAGCTCGTCAGCGCACGCCGCGCCGCCTGAGCCTCGATGCAACGAAAGCCCCGCCCATGCGGGGCTTTTTTATGGCTGCGCGGGCGAGGGCTTCAGACGCCCCTGGTGGACGGCAGCAGAACGGTGAGGATGCCGAACAGCGGCAGGAACGAGCAGAGTTTGTAGACGTACTCGATGCCGTGGATGTCGGCCAGGTGCCCGAGCAGCGCGGCACCGATGCCACCGAAACCGAACATCAGGCCGAAGAACACCCCGGCGATCATGCCGACGTTGCCCGGCACCAGTTCCTGGGCGAAGACCACGATGGCGGAGAAGGCCGAAGCGAGGATGAAGCCGATGATCATGCTCAGCACGCCGGTCCAGAACAGGTCGACGTAGGGCAGCGCCAGGGTGAACGGGGCGACGCCGAGGATCGAGAACCAGATCACCGTCTTGCGGCCGATGCGGTCGCCGATCGGGCCGCCGAAGAAGGTGCCGGCGGCGACCGCGCCGAGGAACAGGAACAGGTGCAGCTGCGAGCTGGCGATCGACAGGTCGAACTTCTCGATCAGGTAGAAGGTGAAGTAGCTGGTGAAGCTCGCCATGTAGAAGTACTTGGAGAACACCAGCAGCGCCAGCACCACCAGCGCGAATGTGACCCGCCCCTTGGACAGCCCGTGGGTGGCCCTGCCGCCGGCCTTGAGCTTGAACAGCGCGAGGTGGTTGCGATACCAGCGGCTCAGCCCGTAGAGCACCAGGATGGCGAAGGCGGCGAACAGGCCGAACCAGGCGACATGACCCTGGCCGAAGGGAATCACGATGGCCGCGGCCAGCAGCGGGCCGAACGC